>JABDJG010000207.1 GCA_013002595.1 Hyphomicrobiales bacterium
TCGGCTCGGCGACATGTTTCTGGACCCGCTCCAGCGCCCCGAAATAGTTATCGTCGTACCAGCCGAACACGGTGGTGCGCGGCATCATCGTGACCTCGGGCATTGCCGAAAGCTCGGCTATGATACCGGCCACCCAGACGCTGCCGGCTTCGCCAGCGATCTCTTCAACCTCGTTGTTGAGTGAGCCGCCGAGCACCGGGCCCTCATCGGCCAGGATCACCCGCGCACCGGCCCGTGCCGCATTGAGCGCAGCCATCAGGCCGGCAGGCCCTGAACCAACGACCAGCACATCGCAGTGCGCATAGGCCTTTTCATAACGGTCCGGATCGGCCTCATAGGTCGCCCGGCCAAGCCCGGCCGCTTTGCGGATGATCGGCTCGTATACCGCTTCCCAGAACGACTTGGGCCACATAAACGTCTTGTAGTAGAAGCCGGCAACGAAGATCGACGACGCCAGCGAGTTGATCGCGTTGATGTCGAACTCAAGCGTCGGCCAGCGGTTCTGGCTGCGCGCGGTGAGCCCGTCATAGAGCTCCTGCACGGTCGCCCGCACATTCGGCTCATGGCGCCCACCGGTGCCGATTTCCATCAGCGCATTGGGTTCGGCCGAGCCCGCCGTCAGCGCACCGCGCGGCCGGTGATACTTGAAACTGCGGCCCATCAGGTGAACGCCCGAGGCAATCAGTGCCGAGGCCACCGTGTCGCCGACGTGCCCTTCAAACGACTTGCCGTCAAACGTGAACCGCAGCGACTGTTGCCGGTCGATGAGCCCGCCGGAAGGTAAACGAAATCCGCTCATATCTTGCCCTTCCGTGCGTATTCGGGCGCCGTCGTCACACCGAAGATTTCATGGGATGCGGTATCGCGCTCGAGCACAAGCCAGGCCCGGCAACCGCCCGAATGGTGCCAGTGCTCATGCATCCGGCCCTTCACGTTGTCGCGCAGGTAGACATAATCGAACCACTCGTCGCTGACCTCCGTCTCAACCGCCTTCGGCCGCTTCGGACGGGCATCGCCGCGATAGGTAAACTCTTCCGAAGGCCGGTCGCCGCAAAAGGGGCACTTGATCAACATTGTTCTCGTCTCCCCTAATGCAGATTGGGCTGGGCGCCCATGCCTTTTTCATCCATCATGTAACCGCGCCGGAACCGGTCGAGCCGCATCTGCGAATTGAGCTCATGCGCCCCGTCCTTGGCGATCGTCCAGGCGTAACACCAGCCCGACGCCGGCGTCGCTTTAAAGCCGCCGTAACACCAGCCGCAGTTCAGGTACATGTTGTCGATGTGGGTCTTGTCGATGATCGGCGAACCATCCATCGACATGTCCATGATGCCGCCCCATGATCTGAGGATCTTGACCCGCGAGATGCCCGGGATCATCGACACACCGGCCTCGATGACATGTTCCACTGTCGGCAGCCCGCCGCGCCTTGCATAGGAATTGTAACCATCGATATCACCGCCGAAGACCAGTCCGCCCTTGTCCGACTGCGAGACATAAAAGTGCCCGACGCCATAGGTCACGACCGTGTCGAGGTAGGGTTTCAAGCCTTCGGAAACGAACGCCTGCAGCACATGGCTTTCCAGCGGCAGCTTCATATCGGCCATGGCGGCGACTTCCGATGAATTGCCGGCCGCACACAGCGCCAGCTTGTTGCAGCCGATATAGCCGCGCGAGGTCTCGACCCCGACAACCTTGCCAGCCTCCATCTTGATGCCCTGTACCTCGCAGTTCTGAATGATGTCGACGCCGCGGCTGTCCGCCCCGCGGGCAAAGCCCCAGGCCACCGCATCATGGCGGACCGTGCCGCCGCGCTTTTGGATCAGCGCACCCTGGATCGGGAACCGGGCATTGTCGAACGACAAGAACGGCACCTTCTCGCGCACCTGCTCACGGTCGATCAGCTCGGCATCGACGCCGTGAATCCGCATCGCATTGCCGCGCCGCGCAAAGGCATCGCGCTGGGCGTCCGAATGAAAAAGGTTCATGATGCCGCGCTGCGAGACCATCGCATTGAAGTTGAAGTCCTGCTCAAGGCCTTCCCACAGCTTCATCGACCATTCGTAGAACGGGTTGTTGCCCTCAAGCATGTAATTCGAGCGGATGATCGTCGTGTTGCGGCCGATATTGCCCGAGCCGAGCCAGCTTTTTTCCAGCACCGCCACATTGGTGATGCCGTGCTCCTTGGCCAGGTAATAGGCCGTCGCCAGCCCATGCCCGCCGCCACCGACGATAACGACATCATAGGATGCCTTGGGCTCGGGCTCGCGCCACGCCGGCTGCCAGTTCTTGTGGCCCGACAAGGCATTCCTGGCCAGTGAGAAAATGTTGTAGCTCATATCGTGATCCTCAACCGCTTTCCCCAGCCGTCATCCCGGCGAAACAGGGCTACCGGCCAACACCTTCCCCCACATCACACCAGTTTGTCTTTCCCAAATGAGACACATTTTGATAAATCCAAGCCATGAGCACGACTCCAGATACCTATCGCGTCGCCTTCCTTCTCGTCCCGGGTTTTGCGCTCATGTCCTATGCCTCGGCCATCGAGCCCCTGCGCGCGGCAAATCTGCTCTCGGGCAAACCGCTGTTCGCCTGGACACATGTTTCGGCGAGCGGCAAGCCGGTCACCGCCTCATCCGGTGCGCCGGTGCCGTGCGGGGCAAAGCTGTCGACCAACCCTGAGTTCGATCTCATTTTGGTGTGTGCAGGTGGCAACCCGGCCGCGTTCAATGACCAAAACGTCTTTGCCTGGCTGCGCCGCGCCGACGCGCTCGGCATCGCCATTGGCGGCGTCTCCGGCGGCCCCTATATCCTGGCCCGTGCCGGCCTCATGAAAGACCGCCACATGACAGTCCACTGGGAACACGCCGCCGCGCTCGCCGAGGAATACCCCGACCTGATGCTGTCCCGTGCGCTCTACATCGTCGACCGCGACCGCCTGACCTGTGCCGGCGGCGTCGCCCCGCTCGACATGATGCACGCGCTCATCGCCGAGCGTCACGGCGCCTCATTTGCAACCGAGGTTTCCGACTGGTTCCTTCACACCGACATCAGGCCCGCCGGCGGCCCCCAGCGCGCCTCCCTGACAGAGCGCTACGGCATCCACCGCGCCGAACTCATCGCGGCACTGGAAGTGATGGAACACAACCTCGGCCAACCGCTGACCCGCGCCGAAGTCGCCCAGCGCATCGGCCTGTCGACCCGCCAGCTCGACCGCCTGTTCTCAGGCGAACTCGGCACCAGTTTTGCCACCCACTACCGCACCATCCGCCTCGACCGCGCCCGCGATCTCATCCGGCAGACCACCCTGTCGATCACCGAAATAGCCCTCGCCTGCGGCTTCGCCAGCCCTGGCCATTTTTCCCGCAGCTATCGCGAGCGGTTCGGTGTGTCGCCGAAGGCGGAAAGATGAATTGATCACTCGAGCACGATCGATACTGATTGAATCATTCAATATCGTGAACCGACCTCTAAGTTATTAAAATTTATCAGGTTTATCGATCCTGATCTGGTCAGCCCTTCAACCCGCCCTCCAGCCCGCCACATCCTCCGGCCAAGCCGTCAGCGCCGCAGCGACAATCTGCAGTGTCAAACGCGCCGCCGCCTCAAGGTTGTCAGGCGCGACCTTGTCGCGGGTGTCTTCAGCGGTCAGCACAAAGCGGGTGTCGGCGCTTGCATCATTGAAGCCCGACACCAGCCGGAAGGCCGGGATGCCGGCCTTTGCAAAATTGCCGTGATCGGAATTCATCTGCAACGGCCGGAAAAGATTGAGCGCAACGCCGGCCTGTTCGGATTGCGCCAGCAGAAACGGTTCGCAGCCGGCAAAGCCGCTTGTCAGCGCCGTCAGGCGTGCACCAACGCCGACGCAATCGATATTGACGTTTATGGCGACCGCCTCGCGCTCGTGGTGCGACAGGCTGGCGACGTAATGCGCCGAGCCGTTGAGCGCCCACTCCTCGACATTGAACAACACCAGCCTGAGACCCCGGCGGCACGCCGCCACCTGGCCTGACAGGGCCCGGGCAACGGCCAGCGCCACTGCAAGGCCGGATGCGTCGTCGATGGCGCTTTCGGCCAGATCATGACCGTCGATATGGGCCGACAGGACAACCCATTCGCCAGCTTGTCCCGGCATATCGAAGATCAGGTTCGGCGCCTGCGCCGGCGCCTGGCTCGCCGCGATCACCATTCGCACTTTTTGCCGCCCGTGAGACGTTGACGCCAGAGCATCGCCGACATCCCGGCTGATGCCGAGCGCCGGAATACCCATGCCATCCTCAAAACCCGATGAACCGGACACCGGGCTGTTCGGCAGCGGGCCGGCAATCAGGAAACCGGCAGCCCCTGCCTTGCAGGCAGACAGATATTTGCAACTGCGGTGGATCGTACCTGCAGCAAACATCAGCTCATGGCGCACCATGACGATCCTGCCGGGGATCTCGTCTGCATGGGCTGCGAATTCTTGCCGCGTGCCCCGCCCGACGTCGACAACCTCAGCTTCAAGCCCGCCGGGCGCCGTAACCGGTGACTGCAACAAGGGATGGCACGTCAGCTGGCCGCCATCCGCGCCGGTCAGCTCGCAACGGCTTGCCTGCCAGCCGTCATAGGACACCGACATCTGCTGCACCGCCGCCCCGGTCGCCTCGCGGCCAATCTTTTCGAGCAATTGACGCGCCGCCAGTTCGCTGGCAGTTCCAAGCAGCCGTCCGCCGCAATCGCAAATGCGGATAAACTCGTTCCACATCCGTTCACCATCGATGTCATGGTCCCGCCCTGTCACGCCTCGACCGCCACTTCGGCTTCGGCATGAACCAGCCAGCGCCCATCGGCCTGGCGCCGCAGCACCAGCAGGGCCAGCGATTTGCCGTCATTGCTGGTCAGCGTCTGGCGGACATAGGCAAGATCGCCCGATATCGTCGTTTCATGGGTCGCGATTTTTTCAACCGCAAAGCCGCCATCAAAGATCTGTCTGTGCAGATCGGCGACCCCGGCCCGACCCCGCACCGGCGCCATACCGCCGGTTACGTACTCGGTAGTCTCGGCATAGCAGTCAGCACAGGCCTCCGCATCTCGGGCCCGTATGGCGGTTTCATACCGCGCCAAGAGGTCGGCAATATCGCGAACGTCATTCCTGGCATCGCCGCTCATCGCCGGATCCTCATCGCGCTTTCCGGCAGATCACCTCGATTGGCACCAGTTGCCCATCGGCCACCGCGCGGCTCATTGTCTTCATCATCCCCGGCGCCAGGTCACCGTGGATCAGACCGACCGCCCGATGCGGCGGCTTGCCACCGGCCTCGACGATCGCGCGTGCCTGCGCGCCCGAAGCTAGTGTTGCCTCGGTGGCATCATCGAGGCACTCGACTAAAAAGCCCGCAGCCTCCAGCCGCTCGCGGGTCTCATCCGGCGTTGCCAGGAAACTGGCATCCGCAGTCAGCGACCATGGCGTTGGATATTCGACCTCGCCGCCCGGCCCTTGCGCCAGTTCCGACAGCGCCAGCCAGGCGTCCGATTTGAGCACACGGTGAATTTCAAGATAAAGCCCTGTCTTGTCTTCAATATTCATCGACACATTCATCGAATAGGCGCCATCGAATGCACCATCGGCAAACGGCATATCAAGCGCGTTGCCCACTTCATAGCTGATACGGTCATCAAGCCCGGTGAGCCCGGTCAGATGACGCGCAACCTCACAGAACTCCGCCGTCAGATCGATCCCGGTCACCCGGCAGCCAAACCGGTCGGCGAAATAGCGCGCCGGCCCGCCGATGCCGCTGCCGACATCGAGAATGTGATCGCTCGCCGAGATCGAAAGCATGCCGGCAAGCTCTTCGGTCGCCGCCAGCCCGCGCCCGTGAAACTGATCATAGGGCGCCAGCGCCTCAAGCGTCGGATGATCCGGATCGGCCCCGTCATCGGTCAGCGCCGCGTTCAGCCGCGCCAGCAGGTCGCCGCTGGTATAATGGCCGGTGATCGCGGGTTCGCTTGCCATGTGCGTTCTCCTCTTAGGCTATATCGAGCACGATCTTGCCGCTCATTCCGCCTGCCTCCATTTGGCCATGCGCCTTGGCGGCCTCGGCCAGCGGGTACACCGCAGCAATGTTCATGGTGATCTCACCCGACGCCAGATGGCCGACCAGCTGGCGCACGATACCGCCCTGGCGTTTGAGATGTTCGGTCAGCCCGAACCACATCGGTGTCAGCATCATCACGTTGTGGATTGTCAGATTGCGGTTATAGGCATTGAGATCGGCATCATCGGTCGGCGTGCCCATCAGCGTCACGACATGCCCATAGGGCGCCATCGCGGCAAATGTCCTTGCCATGACCTCCGGTCCGGCATTGTCGAGGGCAACGGCCAGCCCCTGGCCATCCGTCCATTTCACTGCGGCATCGACGAAATCGTCCGTGCGGTAGTTGATCGCCCGCTCGGCACCGAGACTTTTGACCAACGCCGCCTTGGCATCGCTGCTCACGGTCGCGGCGATCTTGGCGCCTTGCAACTTGGCAATCTGGATCGCCATCTGACCGGTGCCGCCGGCGCCGCCGTGGATCAACACATGCTCGCCGCCGGCAACGCCTGCCCGCTCAACCAACGCTTCCCAGGCGGTGATCGCCACCAGCGGAAACACCGCGGCGGTCTGAAAGCTCACTTCGTCGGGAATCCGCGCCAGCTGATAGTCCGGCACGACGGCCAGCTCGGCATAGGTCCCAGGCGGCCCGCCGATGCCGCCATTGCAGAAACACACCCGGTCACCCACAGCAAACCCGCTCACATCGCTACCGACCGCTTCCACAACACCGGCGCCGTCATGTCCGAGCACCGTCGGCCCGTCGCTTTCAAGATACGCGCCCGACGCCCGAAAGAACGTATCGGCCGGGTTCAGCCCGGCGGCCTTCAGGCGCACGAGCACGTCATTGGCCGCGCCCGGCCAAGCCACCTCGACCTCGCACATGTGCAAGATGTCCGGCCCGCCAGGCGATGTCATCACCATCGCTTGCATCTTCATTGTCATGATGCAGGTTGTGCCTGGTAGTCCGCATCCGTCACATGTTCCATCCAGTCGACATTCGAACCATCAAGCGCTTCCTGAATGGCCAGATGCACCATCGCCGTATCGGGCGCGGCACCATGCCAGTGCTTTTCGCCCGGCGGGATCCATACCGTATCGCCGGGACGCAAAGTCACCACCGCCTCACCTTCTGTCTGAAAGCGACCGACCCCGCTCATGACATAAAGCGTCTGGCCAAGCGGATGGGTATGCCAGGCCGTCCGCGCACCAGGCTGAAACGCCACCCGAAGCGCCCTGACCCGTGCCGGCTCCGGCGCCTCGACAATCGGGTCAATCCAAACGGTCCCGGAGAAATAACTCTCCGGCCCCTGCCGGCTCGGACGGTCGGTGGCGCTGTAAAGATCCATGCGGGTTTCCTTTCGAGATGCTGAGTTGCTGAGTTGCTGCTGCAGACAATGACACCGGCTGGCATGTTGGGCAAGTATCCGCATTGCACCCCTACCCCTGTTTCATCATTCCGGGCCTGGCATGGGAACCGGAGACGATATGAAACAGCTTTGCCCATGGCCTCGGCATCCCGCCTTAGCACGGTCTGGACGGATTGACGGCCAGGGACGCGCTTCCAATCGCTCGCAGCCAGCGAAGGCAACTCTGGCAGCGCCTATTCAATTTCCCATTCGAGCAGATCGTCCACCGGCCGCGGCAGGCGGCCTTCCAGCCATTCCCGCGCTTTGTCCGGACCGAATTCACGATCCCGGTTTTCAATGACCCAGGACAGGAAATCCTCCGGCCCACCGTTCATGTAGGGCGGCGGGGAGACCGGATAGAACTCAGTCGGCAACCGCTCCTCAAGCGACACATAGTTGAGCACATGGCCGAGTTCCTGAACAACGCGCCAGCCCAGCGGATTGGAAATATTAATGCCGAACTTGACCCACCACATGCCGTCTTCACCGCCATGCCCGATGCTGCCCTCGATACCGGGCACCTTGGCCAGGTACGTCAATAAGGCCTCAAAATCGCTGTCGTCCATCAGCCGTTCCACTCCTTCAACACAGCAAACTTAATTACAGACGAAGGGCAGGCCAAGAGGTTATGGTCCTGACCTCAGCGATCAGGCGGCCAGGAACGAACCTTCCACAGGGCGGCTTTCATCACCGCCGGCATCTCCGACAGCAACACGCGTGATCGGGACCCAGCCGACCATTGTCGTACCCTCGTCTTCGACGGAGCGTATCTCAAGACCGCCGCCATGGTTCTCCAGAACCTTTTCGACCGACGGCAGGCCGAGGCCGACACCGAAATTCTTGGTGGTGAACAAGGGCTCGAGAATTTTGGCCTGCACCTCAGCCGACATACCCGGTCCGTTGTCGGTGACATGAAGTTCAACGCCGCGCTGGCTGCGCAGGGTTGAAACGACAATCTTGGGCGACGGGGTGGTGAACTTTTCCGGATCATCGCCCTTGCCGACCATCGCTTCGCTGGCATTGGTAAGGAAATTGACCAGCACCCGCTGCATGCCGCCCGGATCGAATTCCGCGACGGCTTCGCCAAGTCCCAGATGGCATTCCAGCGCCACAACCTCAGGCAGATTCTCAGCCTGTTCCAGGACCTGTTCGTGCACCCAGGCATCGAACCCCAGCTTTTCATAACTGGGATCGCTGGTGCGGGCGAAATCGAGTAACTCGGTGATGATCTCATCACAACGCATGACCCCCGTGTTGATCCGCTCCAGCGGCTTTTCGATCCCGGGCGTGTCCTTGAATTTTCTGCCGATCAGGAAGGCGGCTGTACGCACCGTGCCAAGTGGATTGCGGATGTCATGGGCAATCGTTGCCGTCAACTGACCCATCTGGGCCATCTTGCCCTTGCGGATAATCTCGTGTTGCGCCTCGCGCAACTTCGCCATGTTGCTTTCCAAATCGCGGTTGAGCTTGACGACATCCTCATTGATCTTTTCAACTTCGGCGTGCGCGGTCACAGCTTCGTCATGGGCGTTCACGGCCTCGTCACGGGCCTTTTTTAACGCACGCACATCGGCGCGCCGTTGCGTGGCATATGAAGAAATCAGCCACCCTAGAAAGATGATGAGGCAGGTTATGACGATCACCATCACCACCGCTGCCTTGTTCGACCATGCGCGGTAGGTCGCAATCAAGTCGGTCGCATCGGAATAAAGAACAAGCGCTCCGGTAAACTGATTGCGTTTGATCACCGGCACATAGACCACGGTGGTATCGCGCAGATCATTCTGTTCAATGTTTTCGTAGTGGCGATTGAGCAACAGCCGGTCCACATCGCTGGCCCGTGTCTGTGTTTGGGCTGCCTGCAGCTCCATCGTGCTTGCCGCGGCCTTGAAGTCGGCAGAATTATCAGTTCTGCCGATATATTTGGGATTCGATGACCAGAACGCTCTGCCATCGACATCCAGCATTGATATCCGGTAGGCATCGGTGGTTTGCAATACATTGAATATGTCACGCTGATCCTCAGTCGATATCCGCCGCTCGACAAACGAGAATGCGCCCATGCTGAGGATATTGAGACCGGTGTAGCGCCACACCACGGCTTGTTGGGTGGCTTGCGAAATCGCCAGCCGTCCGCTGATCATTCGCGCTGCCTGCCACGATATACCTGCCACAGTCACGGCCATCAATGCCAGCCCGACGAATACCAGCCTCAGTTTATCGTCAATCAATGTGATCTTGCCCGCAGCCATCTAAGCCCCTCAGTTCAAATAGTCAGCCCGGCCATTTTATGACACAGCGAGTATTAAGTTACCCTTGATAAATCGTTGAAAATCAGGGCTTTCTTTGGGTCACTCGCTGCAAAATACCTGCCCAGTGGTGAAATTAATCAGTGCTTGTTAAACGAAGGTCCGTAATCACTGTCCTGCCAGCTCATCCTCGCTCAGGCCATAATCGCGCATCGCTGCCTCTTTCGACACATAGCCGCCGCGGACATCCTTGAGCACCGCGGCACGATCACGGGACTTCGGGCTGCCGTAGCCGGCACCGCCTGGAAAGGCGAGCATGACCTTGGCGCCGGGCCGGACCGGTTGGCGGCCCTTACCGCGCATCGCCGTGCCGTCATCGGTGCCGATGGTTGTCGGCGCGCCTTTGCCGCCGCCGGCCCGGCCACGGGCCGGATGATCGACCCGGTCGCACATGGCTGAGAAATCGAACTCGTGACCGGCCTGCGCACCGACCTCCATGTACTGGCCAAGCCCGCCCCGGAACTCACCGACGCCGCCTGAATCGGGCCGCAGCTCCTTGCGCCACACGATGATCGGGCCGGTATGTTCGGTCGCCTCGATCGGCATGGTCATGACACCGCTCGGAAACGCCGTCGCATTGAGGCCATCAAGCGTCGGCCGCGCGCCCGAGCCACCGGAATTGAACATCAGAACTTCAGCCCGCGTTGCTTCGGGCGGTGCGTTGCCATCCGAGCGCGGCCTGAGCGAGACCTGGAAATTGCACAGCGATGAGGCCCCTTCGGCCGGCACCAGCCGCTCAATGCATTTATCCAGCGCGCCGAATACGACATCGGGGATCATGTGGCCGATGACATGGCGCAACGCGACCGGGGCGGGATGAGGCGCATTGAGGATCGAGCCCTCCGGCGAGGTGACCCTGAACGGCGCCAGCGAAGCCGCGTTGTTCGGCACTTCCGGCGCCAGCGCGCATTTCAGCGCGTAACATGCGTAGGCCCTGGTATAGACCGCCGGCACGTTGATGCCTTTCTTGTCGACGCCCGAGGTTCCGGCAAAATTGGCCTTGATATGGTCTTCTTCGATATCCAGCCTGACCTGCAGATTGACCGGCGTATCGAACCCGTCGATCATCATCGAATTGGTCATGCTCTCGCGCGGCAGGGCGGCAATCCGTTCAACTGTCGCACGGTAGCTGTGCTCAAGGATGAATTCGGCAACCGTTGTCAGATCATCAAGCCCGAATTCATCCAGCATGTCCGACAAACGACGCTGGCCGATTTCGTTGCAGGTTGCCAGCGCATAAATGTCGCCGACCACCTGGTCGGCCTCGCGCACGTTGTGGCGCACGATGTTGACAAAGCTCAGATCGACCTTGCCGCGCTCGGCAAACTTCATGATCGGGATCGCCAAGCCTTCCTCATAGACCGAATTGCCGTCGGCCCCGAAACCGCGCCCGCCGATATCGACGACATGCGCGGTACAGCCGAAATACCCGACATGGACCCCTCTGTGAAACGACGGCGTCACCACGGTGATGTCATGCAGGTGCCCGGTACCCATCCAGGGATCGTTGGTGATGTAGACATCACCCTCATACATGTTGTCCGTGCCGATGATGCGCATGAAATGCGCAACCGTTTCAGCCATCGCGTTGACATGGCCCGGCGTTCCGGTGACGGCTTGCGCCAGCATGCGGCCTTCTAGGTCATAGACCCCGGCCGACAGATCACCGGCCTCGCGCACCGAGGTCGAAAACGCGGTGCGCACGAGCGCCGTCGCCTGCTCTTCGACCACCGAGATAAGCCGGTTCCACATCACCTGATTGGCGACCGAGACAATGGAGGATGTGCTCATGATGCTTGCTCCTCGATACGGGTAAGTTCGATACAGCCATCCGGTTGGCCAATGGCGGTAAAGTCCGATGGCACGATTATGGTGGTTTCCGCCTCGGTGATGATCGCCGGCCCCTCGACATGATTGCCCGCCGCCATACTCGTACGCTCCACCACCTTGGCTTCAACATAACCACCGGCCGCCGGATCGAACAACTGACGCGTGCCGCCCGCCTTGGCACCCTCACCTGCCGAACTGGCCTTGACCGGTTCAGCTGCATCGACCGGTGTCGCGGCATTGATCGACCAGCTCGTGACCTCGACATCGAGCCCTTCGACCGTGCGCCCGAACAGGATCTCATACTGCTTTTCGAACAGCGCCAATAGCTCACCGGTGTCCGGCGACAGCGTATTGGCTTCGCTCAGTTCGACCGGAATTTCCCAGCCCTGCCCGACATAGCGGACATAGGCCTTGTAGTCGTAAACAATCCTGGACGCAGGATCGCAGGTCCGAACGAACTGTGTGGCTTCGGCTTTGAGGTCTGCAAACAGCTGGCGCACCACATCGGCCTGGAAGCTCGACAGGCGCTGATAGATACTGCGCGTGGCCTCAAAACTGAACGGTGCTTTCAGGAAACCAATGGCTGAACCGACCCCGGCGCCAGGCGGGATCAGCACCTTGCCGATGCCCAGCTTTTCACATAAACGCCCGGCATGCAGCGGAGCCGCTCCGCCGAACGCGATTATCGAGTATTTCGACAGGTCTTCACCGTTCTCGACCGCATGCACCCTTGCCGCATTGGCCATGTTCTCATCGACCACCTCGCACACGGCAAAGGCAGCGGTTGCGCCATCCATATCGAGTGTCGTGCCGACATCCTTACTGAGTGCATCGCCCGACGCCTTGGCACTGAGCACGATCGATCCACCGGCAAATTCGTCCGGGTCAAGCCGCCCGAGCGCCAGATCGGCATCTGTCACCGTCGGCGCGTCACCTCCGCGCTGATAGCACGCCGGTCCTGGTTCACTGCCGGCGCTGTGCGGGCCGACCCTGATCTGCCGCATGGCATCGACATGGGCTATCGAGCCGCCGCCGGCGCCGATCTCGACCATATCGATCACCGGTATCGAGATCGGCATGCCCGACCCCTTCTTGAACCGGTAGGTCCTGGCCACCTCGAACACCCGCGAGGTCTTCGGCGCCAGATCCTTGATCAGGCAGATCTTGGCCGTTGTGCCGCCCATGTCGAACGACAGGACCCGGTTCATCTCATAGCGCCCGGCAATATGGGCAGCAAAGATCGCCCCGCCGGCCGGCCCGCTCTCGACCAGCCGCACCGGAAACTGCAGCGCGCTTTCAAGTGAAATGATGCCGCCGCCCGAATGCATCAGGAACACCGGGCATTTGGCACCGATGCCCTTGAGCCTCTCGGCCAGCCGCGACAGATAGCTTGCCATCTGCGGTTTCACGTAGGCATTGGCCGCCACCGTGTTGAAGCGCTCATACTCGCGCATCTGCGGTGAGACCTCCGATGACAGCGACACCAGCACATCCGGCAGACGGTCTTCGAGCACTTCACGCACCAGCTTTTCGTGCGCATCGTTGAGATAGGAATGTATCAGCCCGACTGCGACGCTGTCATAGCCACCCGCTCTGACGGTTTCGGCCATCGCCTCGACCTCGGCCCGCTCCAGCCCGATCAGCACTTCGCCGCGCGCATCGATACGCTCGTTGAGCACCAGCCGGTGCTCGCGGTCAATCAGCGCCTCGGGCAGTTTCAGGTTAAGGTCGTACTGCTCGAACCGGCTCTCGGTGCGCATCTCGATGACATCGCGAAAGCCTTTTGTGGTGATCAGCGCGGTCTTTGCCCCTTTTCGCTCGATCAGTGCATTGGTCGCCAGCGTCGTGCCGTGAATGATCACCGACAGGTCACCCGGTTTGAGCCCGGCATCGCCGCACACATTCGCAATCGCATCGACGATGGCCACTTCCGGCGCTGTATAATCGGTCAACACCTTGGTCGAAAAAAGCGCCCCGTCGACCTCCAGCGCCACGTCGGTAAACGTGCCACCAACGTCGACGCCAAGCCTGATCTGCTGTTCAGCCATAAATCCCCGCTACACTCGTGTCTGACGCATCAATTGAGACTCTTTTCTGTGCCGTCAACCTCAGAAATGCTCAAGCAGTCAGACCGCCCGGGTAATGCCGCCATCAACCCTCAGATTCTGGCCGGTGATATAGCCACCACCCGGCCCGGCCAGGAAGGCGACTGTCTCGGATATCTCGTCCGTTTTGCCATAACGCCCCATCGGAATGCGCGCCCGAAATTCTTCTTTTTCCGGCAGGCTGTCGATGAAACCGGGCAGCACGTTGTTCATTCGGATATTCTCGGCGGCATACTTGTCGGCATAAAGTTTGGTAAAAGCGGCCAGTCCAGCCCGGAACACGCCAGACGTCGGAAACACCGGGTCCGGCTCGAACGCGGCAAAGGTCGAGATATTGACGATCGAGCCTGACTTTTGCGCTTGCATGACCGGCGTCACCAGCCGGACCGGACGCACCACATTGAGGAAATACACCTCCATGCCCTGATGCCAGTCGTCATCGGTTAGTTCAAGAACCGGCGCCCGCGGGCCATGTCCGGCGCTGTTGACCAGGACATCGATCCGGCCCCATTTGGCCATTGCCGCATCGACCAGGCTCTTGAGATCGTCATTCGACTGGTTCGAGCCGGTCACACCAACCCCGCCAAACTCCTGGGCCAGTGCTTCGCCCTTGCCCGACGAGGACAGGACCGCAATCTCATAACCGGTCTCGGCCAGCTTGCGTGCCGCCCCTGCCCCCATGCCGCTGCCGCCGGCAGTAATCACCGCAACTGATTTGTCTGTCATAGTTCTGTCTCCTGGTAAGGTCCAAGCGTTGTCGATGGGTATGAATATGGCCACATCGCACGACCTTGACTAATCATGTTTCGTCGCGCAAGGGTGTAGAAAATCTACAGTCTCAACAGGCTCTTGATGCGCACGCCAAACCTCAATGCCCTCAAAATGTTCGATGCCGCTGCCCGGCATCTGAACTTTCGCCTCGCCGCGCGCGAAGTGAACGTGACCCAGGGCGCCGTCGCCCAGCAGGTGCGCCGCCTCGAGGCTGATCTCGGCTGCAAGCTGTTTCGTCGCAAGGCGCGCGGTCTCGAGCTTACCGATATCGGCCGCTCTTACTTTGGCCCGGTCCGGCGCGCGCTTGCCATCATAGACGACGCGACCGACAAGTTGCGCCCGCAAGGTGCGACATTGAAAATCAGTGTCACACCGTCCTTTGCCGCCAAATGGCTGGTGCCGCGTCTGAGCGCCTTCGAACAGGCCAATCCAGGCATCGATGTGCAGACTGTGGCAACCGAAGGTCTGGCTGATTTCAGAACCGACAGTGTCGATCTGGCCATTCGCCAAGGTGAACCTCCCACCAGCGACGGGGTCAGGGTGGAATTCCTCGCACCACTTGATCTGTGCGCGGTCTGCAGCCCGGGCTACGCCGAAACGATCGGACCGGTCCGCCAGTTCGCGGATCTCACCATTCACCGTCTGTTACACGACGGCCACAATCATTGGGCCCGCTTGCTGGAGGAGGCCGGACTGGGCACCCAAACCGGACATGTGCAGTTCAACCAGACGGCACTCGCGATCGAAGCCGCAATGAACGGCCAGGGCATTGCTCTGGTGCCCTGGCTACTTGCTGAGGGAGACATTGCAAGGGGGAAGCTGGCCGAAGTCTGGCGCGATAGCCGGTCTGGCAGCAACGGCTACTATATGATCAGTCCTCAACTGCAAAACGCCAAGCCGGCAACCCACACGATGATCGAGTGGTGCAAACTTCAGGTCGGCACTAGAGCACGATCGGGTTAGATTGAATCAATCTAACCCGTGAATCGTCCTCTAACATATTGAAGTCGATCTGGTTTATCGTTTTCGATTGTTTCAATCAAAATCGATCCTGATCTATGCGCCGGAACCATAAAATGGCAGCACGCGTGGGTGCTTTGCCAACGCCTTCGGCCGGTAGCTGAGATGGACCGCCTTGAAACGCGCCTCGATCGGGTCACACAGCTGATGATCGTCAACCGCAACTGTCCGCACGAACGCCTCGCGCGTGCCTTTCTTCCAGAACCGGCCCAGTCCGGTGCGCTCATCGTGCTGGGCGCCGAGCACATCGGGGTGCAGCGAATCCGGCCCGAAATCGAAGGTAATCGCAATGTCGTCGCGCTTGCACTGATCGGCCATCCACATCAACGAGAAGTCTGACAGTCTTGGATCGTAGTAACCGCCGCCGACGTCGGAATGAACACCCGGGAACCATTGCTGATCGATAACCTGTTCACTGCCGGGCGGCACTTCCTCCCACAACACCGGCTTGAACACCTTGCGGTTCTCATCGATCGACAGGACCTGAAAGCCGAATGGCACCTTGTCGCTCAAAAACTGGTCATGAAACATATGCTTGAACGGGTTGAACATGTTCATCAGCCCCGGCAGACCGAGCGCTGCCACCGTATCGAACACTCCGATCACCTGCAGCCTGGAGTCTTCACAGCGGTATTTCTCACGATACCGCTGGGCCATCTGCTTGCGGCTCTCAGGGCCATCGCCGCTGTCTTCCATCTGGTAGATTTTCACAGCCTGTTTGACCAGTTCGGCACGCTTGGCGATGCTCACAGGATTTTTCTCCGCGGTCAGATCAATGCCATCCTGATTGGCAGCCGGAATGCCGCACAACGTCAACGCACCGCCGACACTGCGCACCGTATAGGCCCCGCGACTGAAGCCGAACAAGCCGATCGGCCGGCCCGGCTGCTGCGCCAGAACCAGAAAGTCATAACAGCTACGAATGTTCCTGGTGATGCCCAGACCGGTTGCCTTGGCAGCCAGATTGCTGAACCAGCGGCCGATGCCCTGGGATTTTTCCGGATTGGCGCCAACGCCTGCATCGTAAAAGCACGTTTGCCCGCCTACCCGGCGCGCCGCCTCAAAAAGCTTGTGCACATTGGTGGACGAGCCATCCTTGCGCACACCGCGTTGTCCCGTGCCGTCGGAAAACACCAGATTGTACATAGCCGGCCTCGATACGCATCCGCATTACTTTACGTAAAGTAATATATATCGGGTTGCCGTTAACCGCGCAATCATAACTTGTTGACACCCGCTTGCATGCACGCACCAATTAGCTAAAATTGTATCTATAACAGATGTGGCGTCTGAGTGAGTGAGCGTTAAAATGACAATCTCCAGAACAGGGTCTTTAACTGCAATCTGTGCAGGAGCCGCCATGCTGATGGCGGTGCCGGCAGTATATGCCGCCAACGCCGGCGTCAACATAATCTATCCGCCCAAACGGGCATCCGACTTCGACAAGGCCGCACCGGCACCTCAAGCCACCAAGACCGTGGTTAAGGTAAAGGTCTATGTCCGCCCGAACACCCACAGATATCTGCGCGATCGCCATCGTTTCTACACCAACCGCGCTCTGTTCCAGAACTATCCGTGGCTAAGAAAAGAATACGGCGGCCGCCGCTATCCGTTCTAGGCCGAAGTTAGCCTTACAGGTACATGGGTCTCGGCTCACGCTCTACAAATCCGTCATTCCGGCGAAAGCCGGAATGAAGACTATTGATATTTTCAAACCTTCCAAGATCTCACCTTGCCCGCTTGATCCACCTTAGCGATCATGATTGAATCGTGCGCTCTGGCCTTCACCCTCCAAGAGCTCGGCCCCCTTTGCAGCGCAACATCAAACTCTATCCCTGGTTTCAGGCCTGCCGCAATCTGCTGTTCTGGCAGGCCGTGTGGTTCCTGTATTTCCAGAACGTGCTGTCGGCGGCGGAAGCTGTCATGCTGGCCGCGATCTATGATATCGGCACCTTGATCCTTGAAGTCCCGTCCGGCTACATGTCCGACCGCATCGGGCGCCGCATCACGCTCATTACAGCAACCCTTGCGACCTTGGCCGGATGTGTGATGCTTGGCCTCGGCTCGAGCTTTTATGTGTTCGCCCTCGCCCAGATCATGCTCGGCGCCGGCTCCGCCTTTGTCTCGGGCACAGATCATGCGCTATTATACGACTCGCTCATCGAAGACGGCCGCCAGGACGATGTCGCATGGCACGAAGCACGCGCCTGGCGTTTTACCTTCGCTGCGCTCGCCATCTCCGCCATGATCGGCGGTCTGATCTCTATGTACGCGATGCATATGGCGTTTTTGGCAACCGCATTGACGGCTGCTGCCGCGCTTGTCTTGACTATGCTGCTGCAAGAGCCGGCCCACCGCGATGACGGCTTTACCCCGCTTGCCCAGGGCAAGGCCATCCTGGAGCGCCTGCGCCATCGCGGCCTTGCCTGGTTGTTCACGCTCTCCGTTGCCATGTATGTCTTCAGCCACGTACCGTTCGTGTTTGCCCAGCCGTTCATCAACGAAGTCCTTGCCGGCATCGGATTTGCCGCTGAAACGCCTGCCGTCAGCGGCGCCATCGTTGCCTCCATGATGCTGACCTCAGTTGCCGCAGCCTGGTTCGCGCTGCCGCTCGCCCGTAGGATCGGCAAGACTGGCATCTTCCTGCTGGCGCTCGCCATGCAGGTTGGCCTGGTTGCTGTGCTGGCCTTCACCGTTCACCCGGCCGCATTGGCCCTTTTGCTGTTGCGTATGGTGCCCGATGCGTTTGCCCGGCCGATGATCCTGGCCTACGTCCAGCCGCGCCTGAAGAGCAGTTACCGCGCCACCTACCTGTCCCTGCAAAGCCTCATCGGCCGCCTGATCCTCGCCGCCAGCCTGTTCGCCATCTCGTTTGCCGTGCCCGACAACAGCATCCTGCGCCAGGCCGACCTTCAGGCTGTATTGCCGTGGTATGTTGGTGCCGGCCTGTTCCTGCTAATAGTCCTGGCTGTCACCTCGCGGGTGTTGAAAGATGACTGAATTTCCAAGTGAGTTCACAAAGCACAGCCATTTGACCAATCCGGGAAAGCACGCAGCACTGCTGGAT
>JABDJG010000216.1 GCA_013002595.1 Hyphomicrobiales bacterium
GCCCTCGATGTCCTGGAGCGCGTCAGCGAGATTTAGAGCATTACCCGGCAAGACCGAACGTTATCGGCAGCCAGTCGGTATCGCCGAATTTCTGCAGATGAAGAATGACGCTGGCTTGTTCGTCCTCCGTACCGTTGCAGGTAAAGACCAGGTGCCGCTTGTCGTTGCCTTGCCTGTACTCCTGCATCAAGATCGGCTTCTTGCTGCAGTGTTCCACTTTGGACATCGCCGCTGCAATGGCGCCGACCAAAAACGCCGACGTCATGTATTCTCCCCACTCTATGTCGGTCGTCTGACTGGCCGCAGGCCTGATCGACAGGCTTACGATACAGACCGACAGACACACGACCAGTGTGCACTGACGCATTGCATGCTTCATTTGATAATCCTCCTGTCGTTTCGCGTGGCTGTTGACCCGCCGCTGCTATTGCGCTGTAGAAGAGATCGGCACTTTTTCGATGATCGGCGATGCACCACCTTCGGTAACGGTAATGCGCGTCTCGACATTCTGCGTGATATCGACATTGGGGATGGCAAATTCGGTGGCGCCCAGCACCTTGATCGAATAGCGCCCCGGCGCCAGGTCAACGGGCTTTGAGCCGATCGCTCCTTCAAACACCGTCGCACCCTGTTGATCCTGAACCAGGTAGACAAGCTCGATCGCTCCACTAAGCGCCTTCTCAAGCTCGCTGGCATCGCTTGCGCCAAAATAACTGCCGCCGGATGTCTCGGCGACGTGCGTCAGGAATTCACGTGTTTGACTGCTCTCGATGTCGAAGCCCACAACATTGACCCGGAATTTTATGCCGCGTTCTTGCATGGACTTGACGACAGCTGGCGGAAAATACTCGGCCCCGGCGGATGGCGAACATGTCTCGATGCCATCGGTAACGATAACAATCACGCTGAAGCCGTGATCAGCTCCGATATCCCCGGACATGAGAGCCAGAGACCGACCGATGGGCGTTTGGCCCTTGGGTTTGACGTTCTCAACGGCGCGAACCAGCTGTCCGCGATCGAGCGGACCGAACGGGATCACGAGTTCAGAATCCCGACAGCTCTTGTCTTTTGGCCGGCTCGGTAACCGGTGGCCATATACCCGAAAGCCGACGCTTGCCTCATCCGACAGTTTTGCCGCGAGCGAACGCATCACGCTTCTGGCTGCTGCGATCTTGGTTTTGCCGGACGGCAGTTTGCCCCACATCGAGCCTGATGCATCAAAGATCAGCCCGATGCGGCCGGGCGTCAGCTTCAGACCCTGCGAGGCGGCAACGCTCAGCCTGCCATTTGCGACCGCCACCGACCCGATCGCGCCAACCGCATCGATGTCGGCACCTGGCCAGCGGCTGCCACAGCGTTTACGCGCATCCTGCAGTCTGACAAATCTGTAGTGTTGCCCAGGCGTTGCAACGCGATTGATGTCGACGGCAGCCAAACCGCCCTTGATCGTGCCAACGTCCGTCCAGCTCTTTGCGTTCGTGGAAATAGCCAGACGAGTTGCTTCAACATCTTTGCCCACTTCAAACACATACAAATCCGGCCCTGGCACGTCGATCAACGCGTTATCCCGGAATTGAACGGTCAGCGCCCCACCGCAACCGAGTGTCAGATAGTTTTGCGGCTCCTCCGGCCCGTTCTTTTCGGTTTCATGGTGGTCTGGTTCGCCCAGTGTCTTGGTGACAACCCGCGCCGTTGCAAATTTGGTTGCCGGGCTGCCTTCAAAAAAGCTCGTCACACCATCGGCAAACGAGCGCACACCGAGCGGAAAGCAGACCTCTTTTTTGCGGTCAACATAGCACTTGGGGTCTGCAAAGGCTTGCTGGGTATCAATGGCCAGGACAAACGCAAAAATCAGGGTAATCAAGCATCGCATTTTGACCGAGCCCCCCGATTCTTGAGAGTAGTGATCAATCACACTGATCTTGCCCATGGAAACGCGGGCGTTCGTTCACGCCTAGCCGGAGATATAACGCTTCATCTCTTCGGCCTCGAATTCGACCTCGGCAATGCGCCGCTTGACGATATCGCCAATTGAGATCATGCCGCACAGCTTGCCCTTGTCGAGCACCGGCAGGTGCCGCACCCGGCCTTGCGTCATCAACGACATGATCTGGTCGATGGTTGCCTCGGGTGCGCAGGTGATCAATTCGCGGGTCATGAAATCGCTGACTTTCGAACTGGCCAGCTGGCTGCCTTTTTGCGCCAGCGCCCGCACGATATCACGCTCGGAAATGATGCCGGCCAGCTTGTCGCCGTCCCCCATCACAAGCACCGCACCTATCTTGTGATCCGCCAGCACTTCCGCAACCTCTAAGATCGCCGCTGATGGCGAAACCGAAATCACATCCGAACCCTTGGACTGCAAAATATGCGCGACTGACATGGCTAAATCTCCGCTCCAAATCTTCGTTACCGTCACCTGCGATCCAGCTGTTGCGAGTCGCTCGCAGGTGTTGACATTA
This sequence comes from Hyphomicrobiales bacterium, assembly GCA_013002595.1. GTDB lineage: Bacteria > Pseudomonadota > Alphaproteobacteria > Rhizobiales > Aestuariivirgaceae > JABDJG01. Next base: position 2,463 of record JABDJG010000216.1, read on the forward strand.
TCGCACGGATTTACGGCTAAACCAACCGAACAGCACCAGCCCGCCGAGGAAGCCACCGACATGAGCCTCCCATGCGATCCTGGCAATATTGCCCGAAACCCCCATGCCGATCAGCCCAAACATCAGATTGACCGCCATCCAGACCATGATGAACGTCATCGGGCCGCGGCGCGTGAATGTCTCGCGCAGCGGCAGTACCGGCA
>JABDJG010000220.1 GCA_013002595.1 Hyphomicrobiales bacterium
TTCGCGACCGCGGCGCTCGTCTCGGCCGGCTGCGTGATGATGCGCAAGTGCCACCTCAACACCTGCCCGGTCGGCATCGCAACGCAAGACCCGGTGCTGCGCAAGCGTTTCAAGGGCGCGCCCGAACACGTCATCAATTACTTCTTCTTCCTGGCCGAGGAAGTCCGCGAGCTGATGGCTGAAATCGGCGTCAGAACCTTCGCCGAACTGGTCGGCATGACTGAATGGCTGGACAAGGTCGATGCCATCGATCACTGGAAGGCCGGCGGCGTTGATTTCTCGGCGATCTTTGAAAAGCCCGAGAACGACGACAATCTGCCGATCCACCATGCCGAAACCCAGCAGCATCAGATCGTCGACATTCTCGACAGAAAGCTGATCGAGGCCGCATCGGCATCGCTGAACAACGGCGCCACGACCGAGATCGATGTCGCCATCGGCAACACCGACCGCACCGCCGGCGCCATGCTGTCCGGCGAGATCGCCAAGAAATACGGCCACAACGGGCTGCCCGACGATACCATCACGGTGCGTCTCACCGGCGTTGCCGGCCAAAGCTTTGGCGCCTTCGTTGCCGCTGGCCTGACCATGCAGCTGACCGGCGAGGCCAACGACTACGTCGGCAAGGGCCTGTCCGGCGGCAAGCTGATCATCAAGCCGTCGCCCGATGCAAAGTTTGATGCCGACAAGGCCTCGATCGTCGGCAATACCGTGCTCTACGGCGCCATTGGCGGAGAATGCTATTTCAGCGGCTGTGCCGGTGAACGTTTTGCCGTGCGCAACTCCGGCGCCGTGGCCGTCGTAGAAGGCGTCGGCGATCACGGCTGTGAGTATATGACCGGCGGCGTTGTGCTGGTGATTGGCCGGACCGGCCGCAACTTTGCCGCCGGCATGTCGGGCGGCGTTGCCTATGTCCTCGATGAGGACGGGGACTTTTCCAAGCACTGCAATCTCGCCATGGTCGACCTGGCGCCGGTCCCCTCCGAGGAAGACACGATCGAGGAACTGCACCATCATGGCGGCGACTTCGAACATCACGGCCTTGTCGACATCACCGCCGACATGACCCGCCATGATGCCGACCGCATCTGGGAGATGCTCGGCCGCCATCTCCAGCACACCGGATCCGAACGCGCCCGCAAGATCATCAATGGCTGGGACAAATATCTGCCCAGGTTCGTCAAGGTCATGCCGGTCGAGTACCGCCGCGCCCTGCTCGAGCTTGAACGCGCCCAGTCCGAGAGCGATGGCATGCAGATTGGCATGGCGAGGAGCGCCTGATGGGAAAAATAACTGGCTTTCTCGAGATCGACCGGCAGGAGCCGAAATACGCGCCAGCCGCCGACCGCATTCGCCATTACCGTGAATTCACTGTGCCGCTGGATGAGCGTGAGCTGGTCCGCCAGGCAGCCCGCTGCATGGACTGCGGCGTTCCCTATTGCCACACCGCTGCCGCCGGTTGCCCGGTCAACAACCAGATCCCCGACTGGAACGATCTGGTCTACAACGGCGACTGGCGCGAGGCCTCGAGCAACCTGCACTCGACCAACAACTTTCCCGAGTTCACCGGGCGTACCTGTCCGGCGCCTTGCGAGGAAGCCTGCACGCTCAACCTGGAAAACGCACCGGTCACCATCAAGACCATTGAATCGGCGATCGTGGACCGCGCCTGGGCCGAAGGCTGGGTCGTGCCGCAGCCGCCCTTGGAGGAAACCGGCAAGCGCGTGGCCATCGTCGGCTCCGGACCGGCCGGACTGGCCGCGGCCCAGCAGCTTGCCCGCGTCGGCCATGACGTGCACGTCTTCGAGCGCCAGGAAAAGGCCGGTGGGCTTTTGCGCTATGGCATTCCCGACTTCAAGATGGAAAAGGACATCATCGACCGGCGCTGTGAGCAGATGAAGGCCGAGGGCGTCACCTTCCATTTCAAGAGTAACATCGGCATTGAACGCCCGCTGCAATCGCTCATCGACCGTTATGATGCCGTGCTGCTGACCTGCGGCGCCGAACGCCCGCGCGACCCCGGCCTGCCCGGCATCGAGCTCGAGGGCTGCCACTACGCCATGCCCTATCTGGTGCAGCAGAACAAGCGCGGCGGTGAGGAATATATCGGCAATGACGACGACATCCTGGCCGCCGGCAAGCATGTCGTTGTCATCGGTGGCGGCGATACCGCATCGGATTGTGACGGCACCGCATTCCGCCAGGGTGCCCTGTCTGTAACCCAGCTCGACATCCGCCCCCTTCCCCCTGAGATGGAAGACAAACTGCTGGTCTGGCCGTACTGGCCGACCAAGTTCCGCACCTCAACCAGCCAGGCCGAAGGCGTCGAGCGGGAGTTCTCCTGCGCCACCCTGGAGATCATCGGTGAAGACGGTCACGTTGCCGCCGTCAGGTGCGCCCGTGTCGATGACAAACGCCAGCCCCTGCCGGGCACCGAATTCGACATTAAGGCTGACCTCGTCCTGATCGCCATCGGCTTTGCCGGGCCGCTCGAGGAAGGCCTCTTGGAAGAGGTCGAGTTCGAGCGTGACGCCCGCACCAACATTGCCGCCAGCACACAGGACTACAAGACCAACCACGCCAACGTCTTTGCCGCCGGCGACATGCGAAAAGGCCAGTCGCTCATCGTCTGGGCCATCCGCGAAGGCCGCCAGGCGGCGCGCTCCATCGATGAATTCCTGATGGGCACAACTCAGCTTCCGCGCTAAAGCGGTTTTCTCCTACTGCACCGGCCAGCTGAAATCATCGATGCGGCCGGGCGGCACCTTTGGCCATTCGCCATCGACGAACAACCGCCCGGCAGCGCTGCCGGGGATCGCGGTGGTGCGCAGCGATTCGATCACAGCCGCGCCGGTTATCGCCTCGGCTGCATCGCCCGACCGGCGCGGTGTCACGCGGGCAATCGTCACGGCATCGGCCTTGGGCAGATCGGCCGGGTCAAGCGTTGCCGCCTCGCCTGAACCGAGGCTGTAACCGAATATCGGTTTGCCCTCCAGATCTGCTTCACTGATGGCAGCGACCGTGTTGGGCTCCGGTTCGCGAACGCCATCCGACACCTCAATGTCCTTGTTGATGACATCGATGACCAGCTTGGCGACCTTGGTGTTGCCCGATTTGAGGAAATGAATTCCGTCGGTCGAGCGCAGCCGGCGCGGCGCGCCGGTTACATCAATGCCCCTGTCCGTATAACTGCCGTCCGGGGCCGAGAAGATCTTTCTCAACTCGACAAAGCGCACATTGGCCGCCGCCGCCTGCTCACGGTGCAACTGCGAGATTTTCCGGGTCGCTGCATCGTGGGTGGCCGACAGCATCGGCGGCAGCTCGACCCAATAAACCGCAATCCTGTTCGATTTGAGCACCTTGATGATCTGATCGACCCGGGCCCTGTAGTAGGCGATCCACTCCGGGCTGCCGAATTCATGCTGTTTGTCGGCCATACGTATCGACTGGTTGTCATTGCTGCCTATGAAGACAACGGCAATATCCATCGGGTTGCGTTCGATGATCTTCGGCAGCGCACTTGCCCAGTCATGGAACTGTGGCCGCGCCAGCCCGGAACTTTCCTTGAACCGGCCCTTGATCTTCAACCGTCGATTGCCTTTGGCAACGCGCTGGCTGCCGGCCCAAAGTCCTGCTGCAAGCGAATCCCCGAACACAAAAATCGAATACTCGCTGCGCGACTTGCCAAGATAGCCGGTGTTCTGCGGCGACTGCTGCGCCACGGCAGGACGCCACGCGCCGGCAACCAGGCTGGCTGCGAGCACCGCATATAGAATTAGAAAGCTTCTGCTACGTCTCATCTAGACCTGCATGACACAGTGATATCGATGAAACCAACTTATCTGTTGCGGCGCAAACGCTCAAGCAGCTTCCGGCTCGGATAGCCATCCGGCGGCAGGCCGGCCATCTGTTGATAGGAGACGATAGCCGCCCTGGTTTTCCGACCGACCCGGCCTGAAACCTCGCCCTTGTAATGGCCTTTGCCGGCCAGCAGGGCCTGCAGTTCCTTGCGCTGGTTGCGCGAAAGCTGCGGGTCGTCCTTGGGCCAGCGGCCGACAATCGGGCCGGACCCGCGAATGCGGTCTGAAAGATGCGCAACCGACAGCGCATAGGCGATCGAATTGTTATAGGCCAGGATTGCCTTGAAGTTCTGGGTAACCAGGAATGCAGGGCCCTTGGCGCCGGCAGGCAGCACGATCCAGCTCTGCTGTCTGGCAACGCCATAGTTGCCGCCGCGGATCGGGCGCACACCCATCTTTGCCCACGCCGCCACCGAGCGGCGCTTGGCCCGGCCCGTCTTGCTGAAATCGAAACCTTTCGGCAGTTTCACTTCCCAGCCCCACGGCCGGATCTTCTTCCAGCCCGACTTGCGCAGATAGTTGGCCGTTGATGCCGTCGCATCGGCCACCGAATTCCATATGTCGCGCTTGCCGTCGCCGGTCCAGTCGACCGCATAGGCATTGTAGGTCGTTGGAATGAACTGGGTATGGCCCATCGCGCCGGCCCATGAGCCGGTCATCTGCTCAGGCGCGATGTCGCCTTTTTGCAGGATCTGCAGCGCCGCCAGCAACTGTTGGCGCCCGAACCTCTTGCGCCGGCCGGTATAGGCCAGCGTAGCCAGCGAGCGGATCGTGCTCAACTCGCCCTTGTAGCCGCCGTAGTTTGTCTCCATGCCCCAGATCGCCAGGATGACATGCCGGTCGACACCGGTGCGTTTCTCGATGGCCCGCACCAGACGCCGGTGCTCCTGCAGCATCGCCCGGCCCTTCTGGATCCGCGCGTCGCTGACCCGCTTGGCCAGATAGTCCCATACCGGGGTATTGAATTCGGCCTGATTGCCATCGAGTTCGATGACCTTGGGGTTTGGGGTGAGATCGCGCATGACCCTTGTATAGAGCCGCCGCGAAACCCCTTTGGCCCTGGCCTTCGGCCAGAAATCGGCCGTGAACTGCTGAAAAGCTGCATTCCGGCTCAAGGTGGCGATGGCGCTGAGATCATAATCCGCCTTGCCATCTGTTGCCTGCACATCCGGCGCATCGACAACGCCGATCGACAACAGGCTCGCCGAAAGCAGGCTGACGCCTGTCGCAATGCCGATCCAGTTCGAGTTCAAAATACCGCGCATGATGTCATCCTGATTCGACACCAGTGTCGTGGTTAATAATTAGCAAATGATGAAGGAATTGAAGCTCGCTTGTCAGCAAGACGGCACCGGCCCGCACCCCGCCCAACATCCACAGATCAGGATTGATTTTGATTGAAACAATCAAAATCAATGGACCTGATCAGCCGAAAGATTCTGGCAGACGATTCACGTTTCAGATTGATTCAATCTGAAACGATCGTACGCCAAGGGCAACCTCATCGGGTGGTTCGGCAGGGGGTGCGGGCCGGTGCTGTTTCCAGAGCGAACGCTTTGCAAGTATCAGGCAGCATCATTGCGCAATTGCAGATGGCGCTCCCAGGCCAGCGCGCCCTCGACGATCTTGTCAAGGTCGTTGTGCTGCGGCTGCCAGCCCAGTTCGGCCCGAACCTTGTCGGCACCGGCGATCAGCGCCGGCGGGTCACCGGCGCGGCGCGGCGCATCGCGCACATCGATCGGCTTGCCACCTGCCTTTTCGACCGACTTGATGACATCGAGAACCGAATAGCCCTCGCCGTAGCCACAATTGAACACACCGCTGTGGCCACCGCCACGCAGATACATCAAGGCATCGACATGCGCCGAGATCAGGTCGCAAACGTGAATATAGTCCCGCACGCAGGTGCCATCCGGCGTGTCGTAGTCTTTGCCGAACACGTCCATATGATCGCGCTGGCCGAGCATCGTCTGGCAGGCCACCTTGATCAGATGTGTCGCGCGCGGTGTCGATTGCCCGCTGCGGCCCTGCGGGTCCGCGCCCGCGACATTGAAATAGCGCAGGGCGACATATTCCAGATCATAGGCCGCCGCGCTATCGCGCAACATCCATTCGGTCATCAGCTTGGACGATCCATAGGGTGATATCGGCGCCAGATCGCTGTCTTCATAGACCGGATTGCCCACCGGTATGCCGTATACCGCAGCCGTCGATGAAAAGATGAAATGCGGCACCTTCTGGTGCACGCAAACCTCAATCAGCGCCCGGGATTTGACCGTATTGTTGGAATAATAGCCAAGCGGGTCGGCCACAGAGTCCGGCACGACAATCGAGCCGGCAAAATGAACGATGGCGTTCACGCCGCGCTCGGAAATGACCCTGGCCGCCAGCTCCTGATCGCCAATATCGCCGATCACCAGCTCGGCCTTTGGCGAAATCGCCCATTGAAATCCGGTCGACAGATTGTCGAGGACCACGACATCCTCGCCTGCGTCCACCAGGGCCAGAACCATGTGACTACCGATGTAGCCCGCGCCACCGGTCACCAAAACGGTCATGAATTACACTCCTGATTGCCGCGCGGCAAAATTTCTCAACAAAATGCGCCTTCCAAATGTCACAATTTAACGAATAAACCGTTTCCTTCCGCTACTTTGCCCCAACTCTAGAGTCTGTGGAACTGAAAGCCATGCAACAAAAAATCAAAAAGGCCGTCTTCCCCGTTGCCGGTCTGGGAACCCGTTTCCTGCCCGCCACCAAGGCCATGCCCAAGGAAATGCTGACCATCGTCGACCGGCCGGTCATCCAGCTCGCCGTCGACGAGGCGCGCGAAGCCGGCATTGAGCATTTCGTCTTCGTCACCGGCCGCAACAAAGGCGTCATCGAAGATCATTTCGACAAGCAGTTCGAGCTTGAGGAAACCCTGCGCGCCCGCGGCAAGACAGAACAGCTCAAACTGCTCGAGGCGGAACGTCCGTCAGCCGGCCAAACCAGTTTCACCCGCCAGCAGGAACCGCTCGGCCTCGGCCATGCCGTGTGGTGCGCGCGCGAGCTGATCGGCCCCGAACCGTTTGCCCTGTTGCTGCCCGACGTGCTGATCCACGCCCGGCCCGGCTGCCTCAAACAGATGATCTCCACCTATGAGGAAAAGGGCGGCAACGTCATCGCCGTCGAAGAGGTGCCGCCCGACCAGGTCAGCAACTACGGCGTTGTCGGCGTGAGCGAACAGGCAGGATCCTCGTTCACCATCAACACCATGGTCGAAAAGCCCAAACCCGAAGACGCGCCGTCCAATCTGATCATTACCGGCCGCTACATTCTGCAACCGGAAATCTTCCACCATATCGCCAACCAGGATCCCGGCTCCGGTGGTGAAATCCAGATCACCGATGCGATGAAGGGATTGATGGCGGAACAGCCGTTCCACGCGCTCAAATTCGACGGCACGACCTATGACTGCGGCAACAAGATCGGCTACCTGATGGCCAACGTCGCCTATGGACTGGAGCGCGAGGATCTCGGTGATGAGTTCCGCACCGCGCTCAATGCCATGCTGGATGACGTCTAGAGCCTGTAGCGGAAGCCGGCCGTGAACTGGTTCTCGATGTAATCATCGTCCGATTTGAACGTCTCGAAGCTGGTAAAGCCGTACCGGGCCAGCACTTCGGCCTTGCGCGACAACAGATACGAAACACCGATCCCTGCATCGAAGGTCAATTCGTCCTGCCTGGAGCCGATCCGGTCATTGAAGGCAAGACCACCCGTCGCGCGGATGATGACGTGTTGCAGCAGCGCGTGATCGATCGCGACTGCACCGGTGTAGCTGCGCACCGCGCTGACCCCGATTGCAGCGCTTTCATCGAGCTCGCTCGATGCTGTCCAGCGCACCGTCGTCAATTGGCTCGGCCGCCACGTGACATTGGCATCGACACCGGCCGAATGGACCGTATCGAGGGTTGGATCGTCAAAGGTCCGCACATCATACCTGAGCGCCACTTCACCGCGCCATATCTGCGACAGATCGAATTCGACGCCGGCGGCAACCGTGCCGCCATGCGAATCTCGCCGCAGCCCCGACCGGTCCACCGTGCGGTCGTGAATGCGCGGCCGGTAGCGGACCTCGGCAAACGGCCTGATCGCCGGCGTATGCGCATAACTGAGCCGCAGTTCACCCGACGGCTCCAGATAATTGCGATCCGAATTGTCTTCCCGGCCACCGCCGCTCAGCGAGACATCGTCGAACAGAAGATAACGCACCCCGGCGCTGACCCGTGCGACCAGCCGGCCCATCCGGTGGCTGAGCCGTGAGGTCAGCCCAAAGGTATGATCGGTGCGCCGACCAGAGGCAGTGTTGGGCACCTCGCTTGATGCCGGCGACGTCTGTGTAAGACCGTAGCTTCCGGTTGTCTCCCAGGTCGTCGACCGCCGGACATCAATCAGTACATTGCCGGTCACATCTGCCGAATGCTCATTGAAATCCGTATCGTCACCATAAAAGACCAGCTCACTGTTGGCATTGAGGCTGGCCGAATGCCGCACCCAGTCGCTCTGCAGCCGGAGTTCGGGAGCGATCCGCAAGCCGATATCGGCCTGCCGGTCCGATGCACTTTGCTGGACATTGTCGGTCACAACGCCGGCCACCTCGACCGACGGATAGGCCCGGAACGCGCCAAGCCTGAGACCCAATGGATCATAGGGGCCAATCGCCGATGCGGCAGGTTCAGTTTGCTCCGGTGTCCTGGTCAGCGGCGCAATACCGCCGGGCGGCGGCGGCGGGATTTCGGCGCTTTCGGCAAATCGCGGATCGCTGACCGATGCGGATTCCGGCGCCGGTGGCGGCATCAAGGCGTCATCCGTGCTGCTGACATCATCGCGCGGCGGCGCGGCGGTGCCAGCGCCTTCGCCCAGGCTCGGCCGCAATCCGATGGCCTGCTGCGCATGGCCTGAGTCCACACCGTTCATCAAAACGACACAAACAGCCAGCATGCAGACGGGAGAGCCGCGAGGCATGGAATTTTCCGGTCACGGTGAGCAAATCAGGGAACACGCCCCTTGCCCGGACCCTAGCCAATGCATGGTTAACAGATGGTATAGAGTTTGTGCCTTTTCGGCACCGGCAAAGCTGTGTATCCTACGCCGTTAAACCTCAATTTGCTGAGTACATATGTCAAATGTAGTTGAAGTCACCGAGGACCGGTCGCAAAACTGGCTAGCCTCCGCACGCCGTTCCCTGCACACCGAGGCGAACGGCCTTGCCGCGCTGATCGACGCGCTCGATGGCGAGCTTGGCGAGAGCTTTGCAGCCGCCATAGACCTGCTGCGTCACGCCAGTGGTAATGTCATTTTCAGCGGTATCGGAAAGAGTGGCCATATCGCCCGCAAGGCCGCCGCCACCTTTGCATCAACCGGCACGCGGGCAATGTTTGTCCATGCCGCCGAGGCCAGCCACGGCGATCTCGGCATGGTCTCGCCCGATGATGTCATCATCATGCTGTCCAATTCCGGCGAGAATGCCGAACTGAAAGACATCGTTGCCTACTCGCGGCGATTTGCCGTGCCGCTGATCGCCATGACCGGTAACGCCGGTAGCGCCCTGGGCAAGGCGGCCGATGTCGTCCTCACGCTGCCGCGCGCCGCCGAAGCCTGCCCGAACGGCCTGGCCCCGACCACGTCGACAACCATGCAGATCGCCCTCGGCGATGCACTGGCCATCGCACTGCTTGATGACCGCGGCTTCACCGCCGCGGAGTTTCAAAAATTCCATCCCGGCGGCCGGCTTGGCGCGGCGCTGGCCCATGTCCGCGACGTCATGCACGGCGGCGACCGCCTGCCGCTGGCCACCAGGGACACCGTCATGTCCGACGCTCTCTTGACGATGACGGCAAAGAGCCTTGGCTGCCTCGGTGTGGTTGACGACGACGGACGCCTCGCCGGCGTCATTACCGACGGTGACCTGCGCCGCCACATGCAACCGGACCTGCTGAAACGCACGGCCGGTGAGATCATGACCAACGATCCCAAAACCGTCACCCCGGACACGCTCGCCTCGACCGCCATGGAAACCTTGAACAGCATGAACATCACAATCCTGTTCGTGGTGGAAGATCAAAAACCGGTTGGTGTCATCCACGTCCACGACCTGTTGCAGCTGGGTGTCCGTTAGGGCGCCACAACCTGATCGTCATCATCATGTTAGAGGGCGGTTCGCGTCTTTGATTGATTCAATCAATGACGATCGCGCCCTAGCCCAGGCTGACTATTCGGCATAGACTGCCTGCAACAGACAGAATCCTGTCGTGATTGGGGGAGACGCAATGGCCAAGGTCGCTTCGATGAAGGCGCTTTTGAAGAAACTGGGCGCACAAGCGTCCAAGGCATCAAAGGACCCCAACCTCCAGGTACTTACCCAAAGACTGTTTGAAGAAGCGGTTGCCGAGGATCTGGCGGCCCTGGAGACATCCGATTTACTCCTGATGGCGACCGGCAGTCTTGAATTTCTCAAGGATCGAAAACCTGGCCGCCCAATCGTCCGGCTGCTCAACCATGATCACAAGGACGGTCAACTCAAGAGCGTTTCGATCGTCGAGATCGTTAACGACGACATGCCTTTCCTGCTAGATTCCGTGCTCGGCCTCTTGACCGACAAGGGGCATGAAATTTCGCTGGTGCTACACCCGATCCTGAACGTTGAGCGTGACCGCGCCGGGCGCTTGCAAAAGCTCGTGCCGGCCCGCACCGGCAGCGCCGCCTCGGTTCGTGAGAGCCTTATCCATATTCATTTGGAGCGCATCACCGGCAAGGCGGCGACCAATCAGCTGCTCGACGATATCGCCACTGTCCTCAACCACGTCCGCCTGTCGGTGCTCGACTGGCGCACTATGCAGAGCCGGGTGAAGGAAGCGGTTGCCGCTTACCAGAACAACCCGCCGCCGGTCCCGGTCGAAGAGCTGACCGAAACCATGGCGTTCCTGCAATGGCTGCTCGACAATCATTTCACCTTCCTGGGTATCCGCGAATACCGCTTCGTCGGCGGCGCCGAAAAGGGCGAACTCAAGGTCATTGACGAATCGGGCCTCGGCATCTTGCGCGATCCGGATACCCACGTCCTGCGTCGTGGTAAGTCGCTGGTGACGTTGACGCCGGAAATCCGCTCATTCCTGTTGCAGCCGGCACTGCTGTTCATCACCAAATCTGACGTCGTTGCCAACGTGCATCGCCGGGCCGCGATGGACTATATCGGCATCAAACAGTTCGATGACGAGGGCAACCTGTCAGGCGAATTGCGCGTCGTCGGCCTGTTCACCTCAACCGCCTACACCCACTCGCCGCGCGGTATCCCGGTGATCCGGCGCAAGATTTCCGGCGTCGTTGCCAGAAGCGGTCTCAACCCGGAAAGCCATTCCGGCAAGGCCCTGCTGAACGTGTTGGAGACCTTCCCGCGCGATGAGCTGATGCAGATCGATGTCGAATCGCTGGCAACCATGGCGCTCGGCATCATGCGTCTGGAAGAACGCCCGCGCACCCGCCTGTTTGTCCGCCGGGACAAGTTCGACCGCTTCGTGTCTGCTTTTGTCTATGTTTCACGCGACCGTTTCAACTCCGAATTGCGGCGCAAGATCGGTGAGCTTCTCGCCAGCGCCTATGAAGGCACGGTGACCAGTTTTTCACCCTCCTTCGGCGAGGGCGCTCTGGTTCGCGTGCACTTCAACATTGCCCGCAACACCGACGCCGACTCAAAACCGTCTTCAGCAAAGCTGGAGAACCAGATTGCCGAAATGGCACGTACCTGGGATGACCGGCTGTTCGATGCCATTGACGAGACCTTTGAGCCCGACGAAGCGCGCCGCCTGCGCCGCAAATACCGCGATGCATTTTCACCCGGATACCAGGAGGCGTTTACGCCGCAATCTTCGCTTTACGACATCCGCGAGATCGAGGCGCTCCAGACCGGCGAAGACGTTGCCGTCGAGTTTTACCGGGTCGACAGTGATCCGGAAAAAATCGCCCGCCTGAAACTGTACCACTACGACGTTGCCGTACCGCTCAGCGACCGGTTGCCGATCCTTGAGAACATGGGGCTGCGCGCCATTGCGGAAAGCAGCTTCACCCTGACCCGCTTCGGCACCCGGGCGACCCGCGTCATTCACATTCACGAGGTCCAGCTCGAAGCTGAAACCGGCGGCGCGCAGGACATCAAGAAACGCAACAAGATATTGGAGCAGGGCTTCCTGGCCGTCTGGAACGGCATGGCCGAGAACGACCGCTACAATTCCCTCATTATGCGCGAGGGTCTGGAGTGGCGCGACATCGCCATCCTGCGCGCCTGCGGCAAGTACCTTCGCCAGGCCGCCATCGCCTATTCGGCCGACTACATGGCGACAACGCTGGTCAAGCATTCTGGTATCGCCGGCATGCTGTGCCAGATGTTTCATGCCCGCTTTGATCCAAAGGCCGGCTCGCAAGACGCCCGCAAGAAGAAGATCTCCGCCATCAAGGCGAATATTAACGAAACGCTGCAGGCCGTGCCCAGCCTTGACGAAGACCTTATCGTTCGCCGCTTCGTCAACCTGATCAACTCGATCTACCGGACCAACTTCTATCAGCGCACCGATGACGGCGGTTTGCCGGCGACCATGTCGTTCAAGATCAACAGTCGCAAAATTACCGACCTGCCGGAGCCGCGTCCTTTTGCCGAGATTTTCGTTTATTCGCCCGATGTCGAAGGCGTTCACCTGCGCGCCGGCCGGATTGCCCGCGGTGGCCTGCGCTGGTCCGACCGGCCCGAGGACTTCCGCACCGAGGTGCTCGGCCTTGCCAAGGCGCAGAACGTCAAGAATGCGGTCATCGTCCCGGTCGGCTCCAAGGGCGGTTTTGTGCCCAAGAAGCTTCCTGCCGGCGGCAGCCGCGAGGAGGTCTTCGCCGAAGGCACCCGCGCCTACAAATTGTTCATCTCCAGCCTTCTCGAGATCACCGACAACATCGAAGGGCCCAAGATCGTCCGGCCCAAAGATGTCGTGCGCTATGACGGTGACGATCCTTACCTGGTTGTTGCCGCCGACAAGGGCACGGCAACATTTTCCGACACCGCCAACGGCCTGGCCATCGAGCATGGCTTCTGGCTCGATGACGCCTTTGCTTCGGGCGGCTCGGCCGGCTATGACCACAAGGCCATGGGCATCACTGCGCGCGGTGGCTGGGAAGCCGTCAAACGCCACTTCCGTGAGCTCAATATCGATATCCAGACCACACCGTTCACCGTGGCCGGCGTCGGCGATATGTCCGGCGACGTCTTCGGCAACGGCATGCTGCTGTCGGAAAAGATCAAGCTCATCGCCGCCTTCGACCACCGGGACATCTTTTTCGATCCTGACCCTGATCCGGCCACCAGCTTTGCTGAACGCAAGCGCCTGTTCGCCCTGCCGCGCTCGAGCTGGAATGATTACAACACCAAGCTGATGTCCAAGGGCGGCGGCATTTTCTCGCGCCAGCTCAAATCGATCCCACTGTCCAGCCAGATGCGGGAATGGACCGGCCTCAGGGGTGCCAGCACCACACCGAACGAACTATTGACCGCCATTTTGCGCATGAAGATCGATCTGCTGTGGTTCGGCGGTATCGGCACCTATATCCGCGCCACCAGCGAAACCGACAGCGATGCCGGCGACCGCGCCAACGATGCGATCCGCATCACCGCCAATCAGCTGCGTGCAAAGTCCATCGGCGAGGGCGCCAACCTTGGACTGACCCACAGGGCGCGCATCGAATTTGCCGCAAACGGCGGCCGCGTCAACACCGATGCGGTCGACAATTCGGCAGGCGTCAATTCATCCGACCTTGAGGTGAACATCAAGATCGCCCTGAGCGCCGCCGAAGCAGCCGGCAAGCTGACCCGGCCAAAACGCAACCGGTTGCTTGCCGACATGACCGACGAGGTTGCCGAACTGGTGCTGCGCAACAATTACCTGCAGACCCTGTGCCTGAGCACCTGCGAAGCGCGCGGTACCCGCGAGGCTGAATATCTGTGCCGGCTCATGCGCGACCTGGAATCCAGGAACTTGCTTGACCGCCAGCTCGAATTCCTGCCTGACGACGGCACCGTCGCCGATCGCCAGGCCCACAACCAGGGTCTGTTGAGACCGGAAATCTCGGTACTGATGGCCTATGCCAAGATGGTGCTGTTTGATGAACTTTTGCAGACCGATGTTCCCGACGATCCCTATTTCGAAGAACAGCTGTTCAGGTACTTCCCGGCTGGCATGCAAAAGAAATACGCCGCTGAGATCTCGAACCACCGGCTGCGCCGCGAGATCATTGCCACCATGCTCGCTAACGGCATGATCAACCGTGGTGGCCCGACCTTCATCCTGCGCCTGCAGGAGGAAACCGGCCACGACGTCGCGCATATCGCCAAGGCCTACGCCGTCGCCCGCGATGCGTTCTCTCTGATCGATACGGCCCAACTCATCGATGCCCTCGACAACCAGATCGATGGCGGCCTGCAGGTCGAGCTCTATGTGCAGCTGCAGCGCATTCTGCGCCGGGCAACAATCTGGTTCCTGCGCAATGAGACGTTTGCCGAGGGACTTGCCGCAACCGTCACCAGATACAACAAAGGCATCGGTGAAGTATCGAAGAACCTCAAGGGTGCCCTGCCGGCCCACAACTGGTCGCGCATTGAGGACCGGGTCAAGAGCTACACCAAGCAAGGCGTGCCTGAAGGCACCGCCCAGGCCGTTTCGGGTCTCAGGTATCTGTTGCGGGCAACCGACATCGTCCAGGTTGCAGCCCAGTCGAACCGACCCGTCACCGGTGTCGCAAAAACCTACTTTACTGCCGGTATCGCGCTCGGCGTCGACCGGCTCATCGTACGTTCCGATGAGATCGATACGACGCGCTATTATGACAAGCTGGCCGTCAACCGCTCCATCGACGGCATCCTGCAAACCCTGCGCGGCATCGTCGTCAGCGCAATGTCGGTCAAGTCAGCCAAGCCCGATCCCTGGACACAGTGGTCAAGCCGCAATGAGGCAGCCCTTGCTCGCGTCCAGCGCGGCATAGATGAACTGCTCAGTGAAACCGGCTTTACCCTGGCCAAGCTCGCCGTAGCTTCCAGCCAGCTCAGCGATCTGGCCGTGGAGACCGGCTAGGGTCTGTTGCGTTCAATCGGGAGCGGGCCGGTGCCGACTCACATCAAGCGCAAAGCGCTCTGGAAAATATGCTATTCCACAACGACCGCAGTGCCGGCAGCCGTGACCATCAGCATCGAACCGTTGGTGCCGACGGTTTCATAATCGATGTCAACGCCGATCACCGCATTGCCGCCCAGGTCGGCAGCCTTGTCGGTCATTTCGGCAACCGCCGTCTCCCGGGCATCGTTCAGCACTTTTTCATAAGCCCCCGAGCGCCCGCCGACGATGTCGCGGATCGAGGCGAACAGATCCCGGAACAGGTTCGCCCCGAGAATCGCCTCACCGGCCACAAGTCCCTTGTAGGCCGTGATCCGGCGCCCTTCGATCGTGTTGGTAGTCGTTACAAGCATGTCTGCCTCCCCGTTTAGGCGATTGATGTCACGACGGTTTTAGACCATCCTCGCCGACAGTGTCAGCCAATTTATCCTTTATCCTGATCAAGAGCGCGTTGCGCTTAAGTGTGTTCGACACCGGCCCGCTCCCCCGCCCAACCA
>JABDJG010000226.1 GCA_013002595.1 Hyphomicrobiales bacterium
ATGGTCATCTCTCCTTTCTTTCGCAGCTGCAGGAATGCAAGAAAGTCCTGCATTGGTGCCAGTAGCCCGCGGAACTGTTCGAACTCAGTCTGCTCGGAAAGCGGTTGCCCGGTGAGATGTCGGTAGACGATGAGGTCCATCGGCATTCCACAGCGAATGGCAAGCTCATGTGGGGCCGAAAAACGGGCATTGACTTCAATAATCTTTAGATCTGGGCTGCGCTTGAATTCTATTGTGGCCATGCCGTGAAATCCGATTCCGGCGAAGAACTTCTTTCCCAGCTCGGCGACGTCTGGAAACCATTCTGAGATATGGTAACAGCCGCCGCCGAAACCAATCGGATAGCGTCGGATGACGCGTTTGGTGAAATGAAAGAGCGGTTTTCCATTATGGTCAATATAGGTGGAATAGCTTTGGAGCTGGGTATCTGGGCCTGGTAACATCTCAACAACAATGATCTCCAGCCCGCGGGCGAGCGCCAGGGTAGCCTTTTCTTTTAGTTCATTGAAGTCCTGTTCGATGATGAAGAGTTTGCAATTGAGCAGCTGTAGGAATTTATGCGAGTGGACTGGCTTGACGATGGCAGGAAACGCGACTTCATTGCGGATCTTTTCGATATCCTTAATGGAGCTGAGCTTCCAAAACCTGGGGCTAGCTACACCAATACTTTGCGCCAATTCCAGGGTCTTCTGCTTGTCGAGCATTGCATGCTGAAGCTCAGGGTCAAAATCATCGAGAATGTAGTGGGGTGCGAGTGCGTCCCTGAGATCGGCAAGGAATTCGACCGCTTCATCGTTGCAGGCGAATATCACGTGGCCGTGAAGTGGGCTATTGCCGCTGGCCGGTAACAAGAGCTCCTTCCAGTAATCATTGGAGCTGACATTTTCGGGAACGGCAAAGCTTTGGTGGCAATAGCGCGATCGCAGTGCCCAGCAGCTGTTAGGCAGGCCACTGACGCGAACGGTAATCCCGTGTCGGGCCAAATTTCGGGTGATGGCAAGCGAATTTTCCATACCGCCCAAGAGCAACACGGGCGTCGATGTGTCGAATGGTGAAGGCGATGTTGGGCTACGTCGTGCTTTGTGCATGGCGGTCTGCAACTCGGTTACAACTTGACGGAGGAGGTTCCGGCTGGGACATGCATCACCCCAACACGTTCAGAGAACATGTACTCGAGTATTAGTTCTGCGACAGGCGTGCCCAACTCCGGCTCGGCAAGAAGGTAGTGATGGTGCAGGCCCGACGGCGAATTGAGTTCAAGGAACCGACCATTGTTCTTTGCAAGCGGTACGGTGATGTCGTTACACTGCAGGTCGATGCCACCTAGGGTGAGGCCGAGGTCGGTTACAAGCCTTCGTCCTTGTTCGATGATGTCGGCATGAACGTCGGCCCGGACGTTGTGGTTTTGGGCGGCAGCATTTGCGTTGACAGCCTGTTTGATGGTGATTGTGCGGCCCGCATCTGGGATGCTGCCAAGAGAGAACCCCTGTTCGCGCAGTTTATTGTGGCAGTCGGCATCGACAAACAGCGGCATCAGCGACGTGATTGGGCGCGACTCTAAGCGTCTGCGATTCTCAAGTCCTATCAGTTGGCGAACCGTGTGGCGACCATCGCTCGTCAAGACAGGTGAATCACGACGCACCGCATCAACAAACTCACCGTTCAGGTACAAGAGCCTGTAGGAGGCGCCTGCGACCTGTTCCTCGATCATCAGGGTCTTGCTGTAACGGGCTGCAATGCGAGTTGCGGCCCGCAGACCCTCATTGTCTTTGATTCCGGTGGTGATGCCACGGCCGCCGGCCGTTCCTCCTGCCGGTTTTACGACGACGGGATCGGCGCGCTCTGCCAAAAATGCTGCAGCCCGATCGAATGATGACTTTGTAAAAATCACGTGTTTGGGTATGGGGTAGTCGTTTCGTGACAGGAGATCCTGAGTTAGCGACTTGTCAGACAGGATCTCTTCACTTAGGCCAATATTGAGCATAATTTGCGTCAGGTAAACTGTCGTTGTCCAACCATCGCGTGATATCTGCTGATAACCCTTCTTCCAATCGTGCAATTGCGCGCCCACGTTATGAGCAGCGTTCTGCCAGAACTGCGCGTAATATTCGTGACGCAGATTCCTGAACTGCAAGCGCATGGGAACAGTTCTGAAATCGGCGTACTGATAATAGAATTGTTGGAGGCGCCGAACCGATTCGGACCCTGCAAAGTGCACAAGTCTGCTAGACATCAATTTCGGAATTGCCCTGTCCCATAACCCATTGATTCAAACTCTCAGACAGTTGCTCGTGTCTTCGAAATGTCGACAGATTGGATCATAAAATCCTCTCGAACAACGACGATATTGTGTGAATCCGAAATTTGCTTCCTCTAAGTTAACAATGGCTCCCTCCCGGTTGTCGATAACGCTGAATTACGTTTGCCTGACGCTATTACAAATCAGGCAAGATCGTTATTCAAATTTTCCAATCTGATTAAGAATATTCTCAGTGACCTCGGTTGCATGATCCAGAGAATAGTGCCTGGTCACATAGCGTGACGCGGCTTGACCAACCTTGGGCGAGAAATTCTTGCGCACCCAATCCAGTTTGGTTGCGATCGCATCGGCATCGTATCCATCGATGTAATGGCCGGTTTCACCATCCTTGATGAGTTCGAGCACACCATCGGTTTTGGTTCCGACAACGATTAGGCCCGAGGCCATTGCCTCAACGACCGCCTTGGGCAGCCCTTCGCGCGTGGAGCACGTGATGAAGATCGAATAATTGTGGTGAAGTTTGGCAAGCTCAGTGTTGGCGACCACGCCCATAAAAGACACATCAGCCTTGCAGTCTTCAGCCAGTTTGCGCAAGCTGGCCTCCAGCGGACCCTTGCCATAGATGTGCAATGCAAGATTTAGCCGACTGCATGCCAATATCATGTTTTCGATGTTTTTCACATCGACCAATCGGCCGATAAACAGGATTGGCCGTTTAATGTCATAGGTCGTAACCGGCGAATAGACGCTTAGGTCGACATAGTTCGGCATAAGCGTCACTTGCGTCCCTTCGCGCATCTGCCCGTAGTACTGCTGCATCGGGCGAGAGGTGACACCGACGTGGTCGGCCATGTACATCAATGTTTTTTCCAACAGGCGGGTGATGGCGTAGTTGAGCGGTTTTTTCTCCTGTTTGAACCTGACGGACAACGGATAGCCACATCTGAACAACAACGGTGTATGGTACAGTAGTTTTGCTAGAATGCCGGTCCAGGCGCCGCTGACCTGATGGGTATGCAAGACGCTGGCCTGCTGGAATTTCCTGCGCTGAAGGAGCGGCCCGATCACCGAATAGACTATAGCGCCCAGCTTGGTCGTTGCGAATTCAGGTGCCGTCAACGCCAAAACGCCTTCGGGCAAGCGACCCTGTTGATGGCATTGCTGCAAGTACGCCTGATCCTTCGGATTGTAGCTGAAGAGGTAGACACGATCGCAGACGCCTCTTGCGAGCAGATTGCAAAGCAATGCCATGTTGCGATCCAGTAGCCCATCGGTGTTCGCCTGGAGCAGGCTGAACCGAAACTCGAAGAAGTAAATCAGACTGCGCATTGGCTTTTCCTATCCAAACTCGCGCAGTCCGTCGAAAATATGGACATTATCGAGTTGGTCCATGTGGTGGGTCGAACCGATGCCCGGCGCGAAGTCCGGTTTGACCGAGTACAGGCATTTTTCATGGTACTCCCTAACGCTGAGGCATTCGATCTCCATGAGCGAGAACCCATATCCGTAATGATAGGCATTGTTTTGGGCCAGTCTGGTCAGCTTGCCGTCGCGAACGGCAATGCGGCCGGCATTTCGCGCCGTACGCGCGTCCGTGATAACGGGGTTCAACTCGTGCGGCTCAATCCGGTTGAGGAGTGGGGAATCTACCTTGAAGACGTGCAGTTCACTGCAATGATCGTCGAAACTGTCGAGTGAAATACTGGTGAACATCCACCAGGCGCCGTCGTGCTCGACAATGGTAGTATCGGCGCAGGATTGGCCCTGCAAAACTGTCTTGTGAAGCGTCCACTCAAGCGGAAAGTTCTTGGCCTTCCAGATCTCGATCTGCCGGCTTTTCGCAGTTTCCGGAATCATATAGATGTCGCCACGATAGGTGTAAACGAAGGGGTAAGACAGGTGATAGGGCCTCACCAGCG
This sequence comes from Hyphomicrobiales bacterium, assembly GCA_013002595.1. Classification (GTDB taxonomy): domain Bacteria; phylum Pseudomonadota; class Alphaproteobacteria; order Rhizobiales; family Aestuariivirgaceae; genus JABDJG01. The sequence goes on from JABDJG010000226.1 coordinate 4,180, forward strand.
CATCGCCTAGATAGACAACCTTGCTTGCATCCAGCCGACCAACAGAGATCTTGCCCAACCCGGTCGAGAATTCGAAGTTTTCAAAGAATACCAGCAACTCCTGGTCGCCGGCTCTGCTAAAAAGAAAGGGATCAGCCCAGAATTCGTTGGCTGGTGGGTGGGTTTCCACAGCCCACGACATGCGCTGTGGATCAAAGTCACCGGTGCCGACGAACAAGGACCAGCGGTTGAATCGTCTGCCGGTCTTTCGCAACAAGGCCTTGTAGACCTTCGGTACCAGGTTTGTCGCAAGCCGTATGATGTAAGCAAGAATATCACCTATGCCTGCATAGTCGTCCGCACGACCTGAGTAGGTCTCTATGGTTTCAGTTTGTCGATGGTCGTGGTTCGCAGTTCGACGCAATTCCCGCAGAATGAGGGGAACCGACTTTTCAAGCAGGAATCTCTTGTTGCGCGCATAGCAGAACTGCTGCTGCACGGTACTTTTAGCAAGGAGTTTTGAACCGCCGGTAGTTTTTTTCAGCAGTGCCAAAGCGGAGGTTCCGTCCCGCTTGAACATCTCCCGAAATCCGAACTGCGGTTGGTTGGTACCTGTGCAGTTTCCCGCCGCAATCGACCAAAGGACCGAGTGTTCCGCGATGGCGCTCGCGAGTTCCTCCGTGATAGGAACGAGTGACACAACGACATCTGATCCAGACAGCGCTGTCAGCGCATCATCAGAATAGATATTCTCAAGCGAGATATCTTGTGCAGTTATCGCACGGATTTGATGGGTTGGAGCTTCCGCATTGGTCAGGCGCTTTGGCAGAAACAGCCTTTTTTCAATCCGCTCGAGAAGCTGAACAGCTTTTGATGCAAGCGCCTTTCTAACGGCCATCCGACCGGTTGTATTCAAGATGCAGCAGAGTCTCAGGTTTTCATCTTCTTCAATTTGTTCTGCGAGACGGTACTGCCATGGCTGAATATCGTTTAGATGCAACAGGAGTGCCACTTGAACCTGTTTCTTTTTCAGCTTCTTTTCTCGGTCGCTGAGGTCGGATTTGTGTTGAGCCGAGCGGGTCATGACAATTTAGATCGGCTCATACTACGTCTGTCGTTTGCGGAACCGGGTTGGACAGAGAGCCGATGTACCAGGGGATCACGCATTTGATGCCTTGCGAAAAATTGTGACTGGGCTGATAGCCCAAAAGCCGCCCAGCTTTGTCGATATCAGCTCTCGAATGCAGGACGTCGCCCGCTCTGAAATCGCCGAAAACAGGATCTCTGACGTAGTCGCAACCTCGATTTGCAAGTTCGGTCTTCAACGTTGCAAAGAGCTCGTTTAACGAGGTTTGAGCATTACAGGCAACATTGTAGACTTGGTTCATGGCTTTGGCGCCGGCAGCAGCCGACAACAAGTTGGCCTGCACAGCATTTTCGATATAGCAGAAATCCCTGCTCGTCTTGCCATCGCCATTAATGCGGACTTCGCCGGCGGAAATCATGGCACCTATCCATTTAGGGATAACCGCCGCGTAAGCGCCGTCCGGGTCCTGCCGTTTGCCGAAGACGTTGAAGTAACGCAGCCCAATGCAATCCATGTCATAGGTCCGCGCAAAGACATCGGCATAGAGTTCATTGACATATTTGGTCACAGCATAAGGTGACAGCGGATTGCCGATGATGTCTTCGACCTTTGGCAGGGCCTCGTGATCGCCATAGGTCGAACTCGATGCTGCATAGGTAAAACTTGTCACCTTCGCATCACGAGCCGCAATCAACATATTGAGGAACCCATCGACATTCACGGCATTGCTAAGGGCAGGGTTTTCAATCGAGCGGGGAACCGAGCCGAGCGCTGCCTGATGCAGCACATATTCGATACCCTCGACCGCGCGCCTGCAGAGTGCCAGATCCCGGATATCGCCTTCCAGAAATTGAAAATTTTTCCAATTGCCCTCACCAACACTGGTACGAACTTCTGCCAGATTGTGTTGGTGGCCGGTGGCAAAATTATCCAGACCGACGACCGATTGGCCCAACTCGAGCAACGTCTCCAGCAGATTGGAGCCTATGAAACCGGCAACACCTGTCACGAGCCATCGGCGTGGCGTTTGTTGCAGGTCAGATTTCAGTTCTTCATATGCACCGATCATGCCTCAAGCTCCACAGTGATTACAGTGACCAGTAGGAAATGTCTGAAGGAAATTCGGCAGCTGAAAACTGCGACTTCACATCGACAAAGATGCCACCTTCAATGAGCATTGCCCGATAGTCGTCAGGTGTTAGCTGGCAATACTCGTTGTGCGGTACCGCCAGCACCACGCAGTGGAGATGCTTGAACGCCTCGAGGTCTGAATTGACAACACCTTTGCGCTCGACGAATTCGGCAGAGACCACCGGGTCGTGGACCAGCGGCGCTATGCCAAACGATTCGAGTTCGGCGATAATATCGAAGACTTTCGAGTTTCGAATATCCGGGACATTTTCCTTGAATGTCAGCCCAAGGATCCCGATGCGAGCGGTGGCCATAGGTTGCTTGGTCACGGCCAGAAGTTTGGTGATGCGATGCGCCACATACCGGCCCATTGTATCGTTGATGCGCCGGCCCGATAGTATCACGTCGGGATGATGGCCAATCTCCTCAGCCTTTGCAGTCAAGTAATAGGGATCGACACCAATGCAATGACCGCCAACCAAACCCGGAGTGAAGCGCAGAAAGTTCCATTTGGTGGCTGCCGCGTCGATCACGTCGAGCGTACGGATGTTCAACCTGTCGCAGATTATCGCCACCTCATTCATCAGTGCGATGTTGAGGTCTCGCTGGGTGTTCTCGATGACCTTGGCGGCTTCGGCCACCGCGATTGAGGGCGCGCGATGGATACCTGCCTCGATGATGCGGCCGTACAAAACAGAAACCCTATCGAGGGTTTCTTCATCCTGACCTGAAACGACCTTCTTAATCTTCGTCAGTGGATGTTCCTTGTCGCCCGGATTGATGCGTTCCGGACTATAAGCCAGCTTGAATTCGGTGCCACATTTCATTCCGGATGCCCGCTCCAGGATCGGACCGCAAAACTCTTCAGTGGCGGTGGGATAGACTGTCGATTCAAAGACAACGGTCGCGCCAGGCGACAATCGTTCTCCTATTATTTTGCAGGCCTTCTCCAGTGGCCCCAGATCCGGTCTTTTGCTCTTTGTTATTGGTGTGGGAACCGTGACTATAACGTACATTGCATCTCGCAGGCATTCGGGATTGGAGGATAACTCCAGCTCGCTTTCCAGCAGTTCTTCCGGTGTCGATTCCTGGGTGTGGTCAATGCCGTTCTTAAGGTCCTGCACACGGCCTTCTGCGATGTCAAACCCGACCACGTGTTCACATACGCTGGAAAAGGCGAGCGCGATTGGTAAACCAACAAAGCCCAGGCCGACAACGACAAGTTTTCCATGAAGTTTTGCATGCATTGTTATTACTCATATCCGCCACAAACCAAGGGGTTAGCCTGCCCTAGAGTGTTGTATCGGTATTCGATTATCAAGTTTTTATTGTCAAACCCGTTATCGGTTAGCATCTAAGGAGAGGGTGTTTCGTGAGATGCTCGGGAACTTGTTTGCTCGAAAACGCGATATTGAAATGGCATCTGCGAAAGATCGTCATCCAATTCCTCGAGCACCAGCGCCATCTGGTCAGGGTCCAGTCGCTCGGACCGCCGCCCAAACCGGGCACGCTGCAGCTGTGATCTGTTGTAGGCGAGCAATCTTGCTGTCACTATGCTCGACATGGCCTGTCATGTCACGCACCAGCTAGTGCAGGAGCGCGGCATCGTCAGGCAGATTATCAAAGTCGAGCCGCATGGTGGATGGTTCCGCAGGCCGGGCAGCCATAGCGGGGACGGCGGATGCGGATATCGCGCAGCCGTGCCGGCACCCAGTCCAGCATCTCCGAGACTGTTTCGCCAATGACATGGATGGCACCACCGCCATCTGCCGCCGATTGGGGCAATGTTTCCTTCCTAACCTGCCATCTTACACTCAAACTCTGGCTACCGAACTCCTTCCATACACCGATGCCCCGTTGCGTCCTGTGTTTTTAGCTGGCAGGATGCCGGCGCGTTAACGGACCCAATTCAACTAGGGTTCGAAGCAACATATCAATTCTTCTGGGAGACCTAACTCAATGCTGAAACACAAAAAAATCATTGGCTCTGCGATCGCCATGGCCGTCGCGGCCGGCTTTACTGCAGCGCCTGCCATCGCCGGCGATCTGACGATCGCATCCTGGGGTGGCTCTTATCAGGCCGCGCAGAGCAAGGCGATTTTCCAGCCTGTCGCAAAGGCTATGGGCATCAAAATCAAGGAAGAGTCCTATGGCGGCATCTCTGATGTGCGTCTGCAGGTCAAAGCCGGCGCTGTTACGCTGGACATCATCGACACCGGTTCCGGTGGCGGTGCCCGTGGTGGCGTCGAAGGCATTCTGGAACCCCTCGATTACAACAAGATCGACGTTTCCAACTTCGTGCCTGGCACCTATTTGCCGGCGTGCGTGGGGACCATCGTGTTCTCGACCGTATTTGCCTACAACCTAGACACCTACAAGGATGCTCAACCGAAGGGCTGGGCGGATTTCTGGGACACCAAGAAATTCCCGGGCACCCGTTCTTATCGGGCCAAGGTCTGGGGCGCCATTGAGCCGCCATTGCTGGCCGAAGGCGTAGCAATGGATGAAGTCTACAAGATCCTCGACAGCGAGGAAGGCATTGACCGGTCGCTCAACAAGATCCGCGAACTCAAGCCCAACATCGCCGTCTGGTGGAAGTCTGGCGCCCAGCATGCCCAGATGATGAAAGACGGTGAAGTCGACATGTCTTCCGGTTGGAACGGGCGTTTCGATGTTGCCATCGCTGATGGCGCCAAGGCTGCTTACAGCTACGACGGCGCAACGCTGGACTACGATTGCTTCGGCATCCCGAAAGGTGCACCGAACAAGGATCTGGCAATGAAGTTCCTGGTTGAAGCCAGCAAGGCGAGCTACCAGGCCAACATGCCTCAGTACATCACCTATGGCCCGACCAACACAAAAGCTTATGACCTGGGCATCATCGATGCTGAACTTGCTGCGAAATTGCCGTCGCATCCCGACAACGCCAAGAACCAGCTCGTGATCAACACGGAATGGTATGCCAAATGGGAAAAGGTCGCGTCTGAGAAATATCAGGCGATGCTGACTGAATAGCCGATCGCGGTTTGAAAAGGTCCGGGGCGGCATCGTCAAAAGGTGCCGCCTCGCTGTTTAGTTTCAATTCCTAGGGGTGGGCCGTGAGTAATAGCCAGGCGCGGGGCGAGGCGCTTCCAATATTCATCAACAACGTCACGAAAACCTACGGCAAGGTCTTTGCCCTGGATGACGTTTCACTCGACGTGGAGAGGGGCGAATTTCTAACGCTGCTCGGCCCATCTGGTTCGGGCAAGACAACCCTCCTCATGGTCCTGGCCGGATTTACCCGGCCCGACCACGGCAGCCTTAAGTTCGGCGACAACGAAGTCATCCGGATGCCGCCGCACAAGCGTGATGTCGGAATGGTCTTCCAGAACTACGCCCTGTTTCCGCATATGAATGTGGCTGCCAACGTCGGCTTCCCGTTAAAGCTGCGAGGCGTTCAGGGATCGGAACTGGCCGATCGTGTCGAAGGTGCACTCGAAACAGTTCAATTGGGCGGTTATGGCGAGCGTGGCATCGAGCAGCTTTCCGGCGGCCAGAAGCAACGTGTCGCACTTGCCCGCGCGATCGTCTTTGAACCGCGTATCCTGCTGATGGACGAGCCGCTTTCAGCGCTCGATAAAAAGCTGCGCGAGCACATGCAGATCGAGCTGCGCCATCTCCACGACAAGCTGGGCATGACCACTGTTTATGTCACCCATGACCAGCGCGAAGCATTGACCATGTCGGACCGGATAGCGGTCATAAATCACGGCAAGCTGATGCAACTGGACAAGCCGCGGACCATCTACGAT
>JABDJG010000259.1 GCA_013002595.1 Hyphomicrobiales bacterium
GTCCAGATTGTCATAGCCAAGCGTTTTCAACTCGGCACCAACCAGCCCCGTGCCGCAGCCCAGATCAACGATACGCGATGACTTGTCCGTCACCCCTTGGGCCAGCATCCTGGCAATGTCGACACCACCGGTAAACTTCAATGTCCCGGCAATGTCATCATCGTAATCAGCCGCCCAGTCACGATAGAAAGCTCTTGCCTCATCGGCCGACTGAAGCACTCTTGCCTGTTGAACACGCTGATCAGCCGGCGGGCGGGTCATCCATCAATCCTTCACATAGGCGTAGTAGTGACCCTCGGCATCTTCGGAGCCGTCGAAATAGATGTCACGGGTGTGCTCTTTCAGGCTGAGGACACCTGCGCCTTCAAGACCGGCAAGCTTCACATCAAAGCCCAATTCATCATGCACCTCACGATGAACGGTAAAGGCAAAAACCGCGCCGGACTTCAATGTTCTGGCAATTTCATCAAGGCATTCAGCGCCGACATGGGCATGAGTGAACGTGCCGGTACAGATGGCCCCGTCATAGACACCGGATTCAATTGCCAGCGGCTTGAGCAGATCGGCCACAAACAGTCTGCGGTAAAGACCGCGCTTACCGGCCATCGCCAGCATGCTCTTTGAAAGGTCCAGCCCGTCGATCATTGTGTAACCCAGCTCGGCCAGCTCCTTACCGGCCAGTCCCGTACCACACCCGACATCAAGGATAAGACCGGACGTATCGGCTTGATGGCGTGCGTAAAGGGCAGCGCACTTGCGCGGTGAAACGTAATTGAGGCCGCCGATCATTGCCTCATCATAGGTCTCGGCCCAATCGTGATAGAGCTCTTGCTGCTCATCGACATCGGTGATGCTGTAGGCACGCGCGACCAGATCGGCAGCCGGATTATCTGCGGGCAATTTGGCCATGGCCATCAAGATTAATGCAACTGGCCGGATCGCGAAAGCAGCTTTTGTCAATGATGCAACAGCCCGCATGATCGTCTACAACAACAGCTGACCTTTCCTTGCCGGCCAGTCCATGCACACCATAGCCATCACCGTTGTCCCCGTTTTCGCTTTGATCGCACTCGGTTATTTTGCAGCGCGGATCAGGTTCTTTTCTGCCGAAGCCGAGAAAGGCCTTACCCGGTTCGTCCTTTACTTCGCGATCCCATGCCTGTTGTTCCGCACCATGGTGGCGGTTGACGTCGCCCATCCGCCTTGGCGGCTATGGGCAGCATACTTTGCTGCGATCGTGATCATCTGGGTATTGGCAATATTGGCCTCCAGGCGTCTGGCCTCAATCTCCGCAAGCGGTGGTTCGTCTGCGGCGATCACATCCTCATTCGGCAATCTGTTGATGATGGGCATTCCCCTGGCGGTCAGTTTTCTCGGACCCGCCGCCGCTCTGCCGGCCGGGTTGATTCTGTCCATTCACTCACCACTCCAGTGGACCGCAGCGACCTTGCTGGCCGAAATGTCAGGTGATCGAAGCGACACCTCGCTTGCTGCGATCTTTGATGACCTGGTCAATGACCTCATCCGCAACCCGATCGTCGTAGCCATCGTTGCGGGCTCGCTTTGGCGGCTGACAGGGATTGGCCTGCCGTCGATTGCCGATCGCACAATTGATTTGTTGGGGCAAGCCGGCGTGCCGGCAGCTCTGTTCGCGCTCGGCCTGTCGCTCGCCGGTTTTGGCTTCAAGGGAAATATTCGCGGCGTGACCGTCATCCTGACGCTGAAGATGATCGTCTTCCCGCTGATCGCTGCCGTGCTGGCTTTGAAGGTCTTTAACTTACCGCCAGTTGATGCTGGCGTCGTCATCTTCTTTGCCGCGCTGCCGCCCGGCGTGAACGCCTACCTGTTTGCCTCCAGATATGACGCTGCAGTAGCACCCGTGTCCGGCGCAATCGCACTGGGCACGGGATTGTCGTTGTTCACCACTTCGTTGGTCCTGTGGTTCATAGGGTCGCTATGATGCTCTAACCGTCGGCTTCGACCTGCAGCCTCAGGCCATCGACACCGGTCACCTTGACCCAGGAATCCTTCTCAAGATCAGGCCCGATCACATCCCACATTGTATCGTCGATGCGGATCTGACCACGCCCATTGACGATCGGTGTGACCAGGATGTGCCGTTGACCGACATACTGGTTGATCCGTTTGTTGAGGTGTGGCTGATCGCTCTCGACATGCTGGCGCTTCAGCACCCATGGCCGACCGACAACCACAAAGGCAACCGACAGCACCGCAAAGATCGCGATCTCCATCTGCCATGGCATGTCAATGACCAGCTCGATAACCGCCACCGCAACCGCTGCCGCGCCCAGCCACATGAAGAAAACCCCCGGAGCCAGCAATTCGAAGATCAACAGAACACCGGCCAGGATCCACCACGTCCAGCCACCAAAAATGCCAAGTAGCTCATTCATGATCTATCCTTTCTTCAACTACCTACTCTTCAACTCAAGATACCGTCGGCACGGCGCCCGAAGTACGCTTGCGCGGTGCCGGTTTTGGCGCACCACCGCCCGAACCACCACCGCCGAAGGTTTCCTTGGCAATCTCACCGATGCCGGCAATCGAGCCGATAACCGAAGATGCCTCGACAGGCAGCATCAAGACTTTCTGATTTGGCGATGTCGCCAGGCCTTCCAGTGCCTTGATGTAGTTGTTGGCCACGAAGTAGTTGATCGCTTGCACATCACCGCCCGCAATCGCCTGCGAGACCATGGTTGTTGCATTGGCTTCGGCCTGGGCGGCACGCTCACGCGCCTCGGCATCGCGGAAAGCGGCTTCCTTGCGGCCTTCGGCATCAAGCATAACTGCCTGCTTTTCACCTTCAGCTTTCAGGATCGCCGACTGGCGCGCGCCTTCCGCTTCGAGAATGGAAGCGCGCTTGTCACGTTCGGCCTTCATCTGCCGGGCCATTGAATCAACCAGGTCGCGAGGCGGGTTGATGTCCTTGATCTCGATGCGGGTCATCTTGACGCCCCACGGCGTTGAGGCCTGATCGACCACGCTTAGAATCGAATGGTTGATGTCGTCGCGCTGCGACAGCAGCATGTCGAGATCCATCGAACCCATCACGGTACGAATGTTGGTCATCGTGATGTTGAGAATGGCGTTTTCGAGCTGATTGACCTCGTAGGTCGCCTTGGCGGCATCGAGCACCTGGAAAAACGCAACGCCGTCGACCTGCACCATGGCGTTATCCTTGGTGATAACCTCCTGGCTCGGCACCTCCAGAACCCGCTCCATCATGTTCATCTTGGAACCGATCCGGTCGACAAACGGCACGATCAGCCCCAACCCCGAATCAAGTGTCCTTGTGTATCGGCCAAACCGCTCAACAGTATAGTTATAGCCTTGCTTAACAACCTTGATGCCCATGGCAACAGTGACCATGGCCAGGATCAATAGAATCAGAACAAATATACCTGCACCCTCAAGCATGAGGCGCCTCCTTCCTATGTTTGTAATATCCAATTGGGGCCCATGGACAGGCCCCACCCCGGAGTATTATTATTTCTTGATAATACATTTGGTACCGAAAGGGTATTTATTCAAGGGTACGCTCCACCAAACTCGCCCATTTTACGCCACTTCACAGCTTGAATCACCTGCGAATCAACGTTGCGGAAGCTTATCTCAATCCACAGAAAATTGCGGAAGAATTGAGCTGTGACTTGGCGTTAACCTTAGCCGCGCTCTTGCCTCATTCTGACGGTCTAATGTATCGACGGTAGATTTCGGACATTGACGGCGAACGGGTGATCGCCCTTGCACCACTTTTGGAGGTAACATCACCATGAGAACACGATTGATTTTGGCAGGCCTCGCGGCCTGTATCGTGTTGCCGGGAATTTTTGCCAGCGATGCAAATGCGGATCATAATCGGCACTGGTTTTACGATTCCTATAACCAGTACGAAGATGAATCATTCAACTACTATGTGCCCAAGCGCCGGCGCGCGCCGGCTGCGACTTATTATGAAGACGAGTATCTGACCGAGCGCCAGTATCGAAGGCTTCTGCGCGCCGAGCGCCGTAAGGCCAGAAGGCTGAGAGCCGAGCGGCGCAAGGCGGCAATCCGCAAGCGTTGGCGAGATCGCCAGATCCGTTATGACCTCGCGCCCGAGACGTTCAAACGCAAACAACAGGCCAACGTGCCGCTGCCCCGCTCACGTCCGTTTGCCGAGTCGTTCAACTCTGCGGACAGCATCAGACAGCCACTTGAATCAAAGTCGGTCGAAACCGCAACGCTTGGCAATTCGCCGGTGACAATCGTACCCATCGAACCAACACCGGCACCGGCACCATCCAGAACGGCGGCACCGGAACCTGTAAAGGTCGAACCGATCGCACCGATCGAGGCCAAGCCGGTAAAGGAAAAATCCGTCAGAACAGCGACGCTGGAACCAGCCCCGGTCAAGCGTGAGCCTGCAAAGAAGGTCGAGGCGGCAACCGAAAAGAAGGTCAAAGGCCGGATCAGCTGTAAGAGCGCGGAAAAAATCGTCGCCGGGTTTGGTTTTAGCGATATCGAGGCCAAAAGCTGTGACGGCAAGAGTTATGACTTTGGAGCCCTGCGCGACGGCAAGCCGTTTACCATCACTTTGTCTTCCACCAGTGGCGAACTGACCGAGGTCAGACGCGACTGACCTTGCCGCAAGGCCAAACGTCGTCTACACAGCGGCCATGTTGTAATACCAAAACCGCCGCTGGCTGGCGCCCCTGTCCAACCAGTCAAATGATACATTCGTATCGGATGGTTGGGCCGGGGCGCGGGCCGGCGGCGGTTTTGGTTTATGGCTCCAACAGATTGAAGTCGATCCTGATCTTGAGGCACAGCAGTATTCATGCAGCTTTTCGGGCTACCGGGCAATGAAGTGCCGAGCGGATTGGAGGTTGGCGAGTTTGAGACCGGCGATGGCGTCAAGTTGCGCTATGCCGTGAGCAGCGGGCCGTCCGGCCGACGTGGCACCGTGTGCATTTTTCAGGGCCGCGCCGAATTCATCGAACGGTATTTCGAAACCATCAACGATCTGCACGCGCGCCGTTACGCGGTCGCCATATTGGACTGGCGCGGCCAGGGCGGATCCGAGCGCATTTTGAAGGACCGCCAACGCGGCCACATCTCAAGTTTCAAGAAATACGACCGGGACTTCAACGACTTCATGCACCATGTCGTCCTGCCCGACTGCCCGCCGCCGTACAAAGCGCTGGCCCATTCAACCGGCGCGCAAATTCTGTTGCGTTCGATCCACAAACATACCTGGTTTGACAAGGTCGTGTTGTCGTCGCCGTTTGTCGGCCTGGCCGATCATTTTCTGCCTCACGTCGTCATCCGCAGTGTAGCAGCGCTTGCCACCGTCTGCGGGCTCGGCTGGATTTATGCCCCCGGGCCGGGCCACCGAATATTGAATGCGGCGGACTTTCCAGGCAACCACCTGACATCGGATATTGGCCGCTTCTCGCGCGATGCCCGCACGCTGGAACACGCGCCCGAACTGGGCCTGGGCGGCCCGACACTTGGCTGGCTCAACGCGACCATCAACTCGATCGCCAGCCTGTCAGCCCTCAAGCGGGTCGAAAAACTGCGCACACCGGTGTTGTTCGTATGCGCGGGCGCCGACAAGATGGTCTCAACTTCGGCTGCGCTCGCACTGGCCGAACGCGTTCCCGGCATCGCAGCCGTCAAGATAGATCATGCGCGCCACGAATTGCTCAACGAGCGCGATGAGTTCAGAGAACAGTTCTGGGCGGCATTTGACAGTTTTATGGAAGACAGCGCAGTTGTCGACTAGCTACAACCTAGGGTCAGTACCGACACTATTGCTATTGGAACGAGCGGAATTAACGATCGAACCCCTATGACGATTGAATCTGACAACGCCCGTTCAAACAATTCAGAACCCGATTCCTCGAAGCACCCGGTCAACACGCGGGAGTTTCATCTAGCCTACGCGGCAACATTTGGTTTCTTGCTCGCCATCCTGCTAACCGCGATGTTAATCAGCCTGCGGGCCAGTTATGGCTTTGAAAATCAAGACGTTATCCTCTCAAGTCTCAAGTTGCTGGTTCTAAGTGGTGCTATTTTTTTCAGCCCGTTCGCTTTCACGCCCATTTGGCAGAATCAACCAGCTCGGCTCACATATGTCGTGGTGACCATCTTTGTTTCACCATTGCTCGCATTCCTGATTGGACAGTGGCTGCTGCCAATCTTGTTCATGATTTTCATCATGGGCATTCATGCTGCGCTTCGCGTCCTGGCACCGATCACGAGATCCCAGATACTAGGGCTTTTTGGACTCGCAATCTTCACGTCAGCCCATATCTCCATGTGGTTGTACAAACCTGAGTGGGCGTGGTCAGGCCCCTTTGTCGCGTCGATAATAAACGAACATGCGACCCTGGGAGAACTTTATTCAGATACCCTTTTCCATGCTTCCATTGTCGCCATGATCAACGGTCATTCGACGATCTCAACAGGTCTCGACGGGTTGACCCCATTTTCTTACCACGTTGGCGCTCACATCTGGTTTGCTGCCCTGGCATCCATGACATCGGCTGAGACGCTTACGACGATCATGGTCGGTGAACTCGTGGTGATGATCCCGGCATCGCTTACTGTTTTGGCGCTTTCGCTCGTTTTGACGATGCGGCGGCTGCCGCACGCGCCAATTGCCTATGTTTCATGCGTGATTGCGTTGCTGATAGTGCGCGATCTAGCCTGCGGTTGGGTCGGCACATATGCCAGCATCACATTTGTCACAGCGTCGGTATTCATGGCAGCTGCTGCACCGCATCTGTTCGACTTGGCCAAAGATATCGAGCGAAACAGGCGGTTAAAATCAGAAGCGATTGTCGCCGTTATCGCGCTGTCCTGCCTGGCCCTATATGCAAAGCTCCATGTTGGCGTGGCGCTGATTGTGATGAGTACGACCTTGGTCCTTTTGGCTCAGAAAAGCCCGTCGCGACTGATGGCAATCGGGCTTGTATCTGTTCTGTGTACGCTGGCTGTCCTGTACGGCCTGATCGGTGACAAGCTGATCGAGATTCTCGTGCAGTTTTTCACGCTGAATTTGAGCATTGCTTTTCCCGGGGCCAGCATCTTCTACATAATGCCCGCGATCTGTATTTGGGCCTACTCGCACCAAATTGTATCCATTGCCAAACAACGCGATACGCCGCACGACAACGCCGCGACTCACATTATCGCAATAGCAGTGCTGGCCTTGCTCTTGGTATCTGGTGTCCTTGTTTGGACCAGAACTCACAACGATGCCAATGCGCACTGGATGGGGATGTCATTGTATTCAATGTCGATTTTTATGGCTGTGCCAGCCTTACTGCATGGCCGATTACAGGAATTTGTAACAAGACTGATCAGTCCCAGTTTTCCTCGTTCGATGCACGACAGCGCTTTGTTGATCGTGCAGTATTTGATCATCACGGTGTATCTTTTGGTCTTCGTGACAACGACCAACAATCACCTCAAGCTGATCGCTGCTGCCCGTGCCAAACAAACCGGCGGCGGAGCAGATGCAATCATCGCCCTCAAAAAGGCAATTGATGGTGTTCGGCAATCCGATGGATCGCCGCTTATCGTTTTCGCGCCGCCGGAAAATCTCGAGTTCTGGGGGCTTGTAAAAAAGTGCCGCAGCAAAGCGTTTTTGGTGCCAGCTTTAACCGGCGTTCCGATGTTGAAAGGAATACCGCCTGTGAACATGGGTTGCTCACAAGAATTGGTCGGTTACAGCTATGATCAGTACGGTCCAGATGCAGTTGTCCGCCAATTGGGCAAAATCGAAGCCTGCACCGAGGCAGCGCACAAAGGTTTCTCCCGCGTGCTGGTCGTTAAAGCCCCGATCCAATCTGGCAATCATGGGCTTTGGAATTGCGGCCGTATACTTTCAGCAAACTAACCACATAAAGATTCAAACGGGTTAGGGTGTGGTCACAATTCCTTGCATGAGTTTGTCACCGTGACGCTAATGCCGATTTGATTCACTCAGTATCGAAAACGGTCTAGCAGCCGGTTTCGTTTGCCAGTTTGGATAAATCGATAACGAAGAACCTTTCAGCTTTGAACAAAACAATACGGTCAGGCGGGTCAGCCAGAACCAGCTGCTCAAGGCTCAAGCTGGAGACAACGTCCTCGATTCGCTTATCAAAAGGCGCGATGTATTCCGGCATGTTTTCCTTATCTGTGAAG
>JABDJG010000272.1 GCA_013002595.1 Hyphomicrobiales bacterium
GACATGAATGGCGCGGACACCGCGTGGATACTCACATCCACCGCTTTGGTACTCTTTATGACCCTCCCGGGCCTGGCCCTGTTCTACGGCGGCCTCGTCAGGGTGCGAAACATCCTGTCGGTGCTGATGCACTGCATGGCGATTGCCTGCCTGGCATCGCTACTTTGGCTGGTCTGCGGCTACAGCCTGGCTTTTGCCGACGGCAATGCGCTCATTGGCGGCCTTGGCAAGATGTTCCTCATCGGCGTTGCCCGCGATGGGCTTTTCGACGGTACGGGCCTGCCTGAATCCCTGTTCTTCATGTTCCAGATGACCTTTGCCATCATCACCCCGGCACTGATCGTTGGCGCTTATGTCGAACGCATCAAGTTTGCCGCCGTTCTGTTGTTCTCCGCGCTTTGGCTTATTGTCGTCTATGCCCCTGTCACCCATTGGGTCTGGGGCGGCGGCTGGCTGGCCGCACTCGGCATCATGGATTTCGCCGGCGGCATCGTGGTGCATGCCACCGCTGGCGTATCGGCCCTCGTCATTGCTGCCATGCTCGGCAAGCGCCGCGGCTTTCCCACCCACATTCAACCGCCGCATGCCCCCTGGATGGTCATGGTCGGCGCCTCCATGCTGTGGGTCGGCTGGTTCGGCTTTAACGCCGGCAGCGCGCTGTCGGCGGGCGCCGATGCCGCCATGGCCATGCTGGTCACCCACGTCTCGGCCGCCACCGCCTCCCTCGTCTGGCTGGTCATCGAGTGGAAGCGGTTCGGCAAGCCGTCCCTCGTTGGCATCGTCACCGGCACCATTGCCGGCCTGGCAACGGTTACCCCTGCATCCGGCTTCATCGGCCCCATCGGCGGCGTCATCTGCGGCCTCGCCGGCGGCATCGCCTGTTACTATGCCGTCGATATCATCCGCAACCGCATGCAGCTCGACGACAGCCTCGATGTCATGGCCGTCCACGGTGTCGGCGGCGCCCTGGGTACCGTGCTGGTTGCCGTCCTGGCCTTGCCCGTCTTTGCCGGCGCCGGCCTGGCGGAAGGCAAATCCGCCATGTCGCAACTGGGCGTCCAGGTACTCGGCGTCGTTGCCGTTGCCGTCTGGTCGGCCATCGCCAGCTTTGTCATCGTCAAGATTGCCCAGGCCACGGTCGGCCTGCGGGTCAGCGAGGAAGACGAAGTCGAAGGCCTTGATTTCACCGCTCACGGCGAGACCGGCTATAATCTTTAGCCGGTAAACCGGCACCGGCCCGCCGCCCAAACTCCCAAAAAGGAACCCTCATGGGGTGATTGGACGGGCGTGCGCGTTGGTGCCACACTTGCACTAAAACAACCACAGATCGGCTGACAGAACCTCAGAATTGTGCCACTACAGAGCTATGGCCGATGGACAACGCTTAAAACCGCCCAAAAAAGAAGTGGCTGCCGCCTGGGCAGTGCATGCCTTTACGGCATCCGGCATAGTGCTGGGCTTTTTGGCCCTTGTCGCCATTTTGAACGGCGACAAGGTCGCGGCCTTCATGTGGCTCGGCTTTGCCCTGTTTGTCGACGGCATCGACGGCACCCTGGCGCGGCGCGTCGACGTCACCCGGCATGCCCCGCAGGTTGATGGCCAGACCCTTGATAACGTTATCGATTATTTCAACTACACCGCCGTCCCGGCAATGATGATTTACTGGTTCAACTTGGTCCCCGAAAACTGGGAGACGGCAACCGCCGCCGGCGTCATGGCGGTATCGTGCTACACCTTCGCCAACACCGGCATGAAGACATCGGACTATTATTTCTCCGGCTTCCCGGCGATCTGGAATCTCGTCGTCCTGGCGTTCCACATCCTGCAGACCGACCCCTGGCTTAATCTGGCCGTTATTGCCATTTGCGGCGTCTTGACCTTCGTGCCCTGGAAATGGGTCCATCCGCTGAGGGTCCGCGACTGGCGCTCGGTCACCATCCCGATGACCGTCCTGTGGGGCGCCACCTCTATCCGCCTGGTGATGATCGATCCCGACCTGCAAGTTGACAAGGTCGCCGTCATTTCCCCCATCGTCTTCTGGCTATGGGTCATCGCCTCACTCTACTTCGTAGGAATCTGTGTCTGGCGCTCGCTGAAGCCGGAACCCGAAGAGGTTTAGGAACGGCGCGTAGCCTTTCCCTCTCCCCTCTGGGGGAGGGTTACGGAGGGGAGTCTGCGCTTCCACACATTGAAGCTGCACCTGTTTGATCCCCTGCTTACCCCCTCCCCAACCCTCCCCCGCAAGCGGGAGAAGGAGCACGTTGTGCCAAGCCGACCTGAATGCGCTTCCAACATCCCCTAAACAAGTCCCGCGCCCCGCTGCTCCGTATCAAACTCCAGTCCCTGCTCGCCAGCAAACTCCATCATCGCCCGTTCGGCAAGGGCCGTGATCGTCAGGCCGGGGTTGACGCCGAGCGAGCGCGGGATGATCGAGCCGTCCATGATGTAGAGGACCTCGTGCAGCATACCGTCGGCGCTGAACGCACGGCAGGCATGATCGATCACGCCGTGACCGGGGTCATCGCCAAGGCCGCAGCCGCCGAGCGGGTGCACCGAGATGAGGTTGCGGCCGAGCGCCCGCCGCCACAGTATTCTTGGCCCCGACAATGCGGCCCGAGCAGTAAGCGCGGATCGCACCAGCGCACCATGCCATGGCGGGTCAGTTCAACTGCATTGTTGTCGACATCAGTCAATCGGCCGGCCCCCAGACAACCAGTTTCATCCTTTGCCGAGGCGGTCCCAACTGAACTTGGCGTGATCCCCTAGCCTTTGACCCGCTCATTGGCTGCATCATACAGGCATTCATCGCCAACGACGGCAGGGTTGGTATCGCCAGTGATATCAACACCAAGACTTGTGCCAATGCCAGCGCAAGCCGGATCGACAAAACCCATGGCGATATTCTTGCCGACCCGGTGCCCCCAGCTGGCTGACGTCACGGTGCCAACGACGACACCATCCTTGCGGATCGACGTGCCCGGATGCGCTGGCGCATGGTCTGTGTCGATGACCATCGACACGAACTGGCGCCGCGGCCCGGCCGCTATCATCTTTTCAAGCGCCGGCTTGCCGATGAAATCCTTGGTCAGATCGACGAACCGCTCAAGCCCGGTCTCATAAGGGTTGAACTCGGTGATCAGATCGGCCTTCCAGTGCCGGTAGCCCTTCTCCAGCCGCATCGCCTCCACGGCATAAAGCCCGAAGCCGGTCATGCCGAAGGCCTCACCAGCCGCCTTCAGTGCCCCATAGGCTTCGACAAGCTGATCGTTGGCGATGTGCAGCTCATAGGCCAGTTCACCGGAGAAGCTGACCGACATGGCAATCGCCCGCGCCGATCCGATCGAAACATCGCGCACCTGCAGCCAGGCAAACGCTTCGCGCGACCAGTCGTTGTCCGGTCCGGCCTTGGCGAGAATGTCGCGCGCCTTCGGCCCGGCCACCACCAGGATCGTATAGTCGTTGGTCAGGCTGGTTATCTGGATCGAACCATCATCGGGCAGATGTTCGGTGAGCCAGTCCATGTCGTGGTACTCAGCCGCCGCCGCCGAGCCGTACCACACCCGCCCATCAGGCAGATTGGCGATTGTCGCTTCGGCTTTGATGTTGCCAAAATCGTTCAGCAGATAGCCGAGCCCGACCTTGCCGGACTTGCGCGGCACCCGTGAACAGATTAGGCCGCCCAGCCAGTCATGTACGCCCTCGCCGGAAATCTCGTAGCGGTTGAACCCGGAGACCTCGAGCAGGCCGGCACGGGTTTGAACCGCCTCGACCTCCTTGGCCACGACATCGAACGCATTGTTGAACCGGAAGCTGTGCGCCTCCTCGAACTGCGGCGTCGGCTTGAAGAACGCTACCCGCTCCCAGCCGTTGACCACGCCGAACTCGGCGCCCTCGCGTTTCAACTTCTCATAGAGCGGCGTCACCTTGGCGCACCGGCCGGCCGGTCGATGCTCATGCGGCATGTGGAACCGGAACTCGTTCTGATAGTCCTCGATCGCCTTCAGCGCCGTATAGGGCACATCGGCGTATTCGGTGAAGCGCCTTGGATCGAGACACCAGGTGTCCCATTCGCTCTCACCATTGACGACGAGCTCAGCCAGGATCTTGCCATGCCCGCCGCCCTCACCGACGCCGGCACGCAGGCCGGTAATCGCGTAGGCATTCTTCAGGCCCGGGATCTGCCCGACCAACGGCAGGCCGTCGGCCGTGTAGGTGATCGGTCCATTGATCACCGTGTGAATGCCGGTGCGGGTCAGGCACGGCATGCGTTCGAACACCCGCTCGATATTATCGAGGCACCGGTCGAGATCGTTCGGGCACAGCGCATTGGTGAAGTCCGGATCGATCCCGTCAATGCCCCAGGTCTTGCAGCCCTGCTCATAAATGCCGACCAGCAGGCCGTTCTTTTCCTGGCGTGAATAAAAGTCATCGAGCGGATCGCGTAACAACGGCACACGGGTATCGAGCGCCTCGATTTCCGGAATCGGTTCGGTCAGAAAATACTGATGCTCCATCGAGGCGACCTGGTGCTGCACACCCATCATCGCGCCGATCTCGTTGCACCTGTAGCCGCCGGCGTTGACGACCTTCTCACAGATGATGTCGCCCTTGGTTGTCTGCACCACCCACTCGCCATTCGGCTTCTGGCTGATCCCGGTCACCGGTGTATGGCGGTAGACTTCGGCGCCGGCCTTGCGCGCCCGCCGCGCCAGCGCCTGGCACAGTTGCGCCGGGTCGATATCACCATCGAGCGGGTCCCACAAACCACCGACCAGTTCGTGCGTCTCGATCAGCGGATGCCGCCTGGCGCACTCGGCCGGATCGATAATCTCGAAGTCGACGCCCATGCCCTTGGCCATCGAAACAAAGTGATGATAGCCGTCCAGGTGGTCGGGCGTTGACGCAAGCCGGATACCACCGTCGCCATGGTGATAGTTGATCGGATAATCGGCATCGTTTGCCAGCTCTTCATACAGCTTGATCGAATGGGTCTTCAGGCCAACCATGGTCTGCACCGACCCGAAGTTGGTGACCTGGGCGGCTGAGTGCCAGGTCGTGCCCGAGGTCAGCTCATCGCGCTCGACCAGCACGACATCGCTCCAGCCTTCACGCGTCAGATGATACAGCGCACTGCATCCGCCGATACCGCCGCCAATGACAACGACCCTGGTATGTGATTTCACGTTTTAGCTCCCTTGCGACCTTCAACTGCCCACGCCGATCCTAAGAACGGTCAGCCGAATGACGCAACCAGTCATTGCATCCGCCGCATTTCACGGCCTCAATCGCTTGATTCATTCTCTCAAGCCAACTCCCTTAAGCTATTGAATTTACCGGTTTAAACAGAAAACATCGCAACCTTCGCGATCTGCGAACC
>JABDJG010000284.1 GCA_013002595.1 Hyphomicrobiales bacterium
CGTTGGCATAGAACATGGCTGCAAACACCACCCAGACCAGATCGCCACTGTTGATGAAGACGAGCGGCCCCGGCTCCATGTCGTGCATCTGGAACACACCGACCATCATGGCGGTCAGCGCACCGCCCGGCAGGCCGAGTGCCAGCAGCGGGATCATGGCGGCACCGGTTGCCGCGTTGTTGGCGGTCTCGGCTGAAATAACGCCTTCCAGCTTGCCCTTGCCGAACGCCATTTTGTCTTTCGACCAGCGCACCGCCTCATTGTACCCCATGAAGGCGGCCAACGTTGCCCCGATACCAGGCAGGATACCGCAGAAGAACCCGATCACAATCGAGCGGACGACGGCAATCTTGTGCGCCCACAATTCGGCAAAGGTCGGAAAGTCAACACTCAGCTTGGGCGCCTTGTAAGCACCGGTCGCTTTTTTCTCACACTGAACCAGCACTTCCGAGACGGCAAAAAAGCCAAGAATGATCGGAATGAAATGCACCCCTGCCAGCAGGTACGGCATGCCGAAATCGTAACGCGCGATGCCGCCGACCGGATCGAGCCCGACCACCGCCAGCATCAGCCCGAACAGGATCGACAGCCAGCCCTTCCACAAGGTCTTGGCGCCGACCGAGGCGGCCACCGCAAGGCCGAATGCAACCAGGGCAAAAATCTCCGGCGGCCCGAAAGCCGATATCGCCCATTCGGCAATCGGCGCCGTTGCCACCATCATGATCACTGCCGAAACCGAGCCGCCGAGCGCTGAACACATGACAGCTGCACCGACCGCCTTGCCGGCTTTGCCCTGCTGGGTCATCGGATAACCATCGAATGCGGTTGCTGCATTCTCCGGTGCGCCGGGGATGTTGAACAGGATGGCAGTAATCGCGCCGCCGTAAACGCCGGTACAATAGATCACCGAATAAAGCATGATGCCCTGCTCGGCAGACAGATGCGCGGTGAACGGTAACAGGATGGCGGCCAGCGTCAGCATCGAAACACCCGGTATGGCGCCGAACAGCATGCCGCCAACGACACCGCCCAGGAAAATCAGAATGTTGATCGGATCGCTGAACAGCGAGACCGACCCGGTGACGAAATTTGAAAAAATATCCATGGGAGAGTTACTGCAATACCTTAACGATCCAGTTGCCGAAGCTGTAGAACGGCTCGACATTGCCGGTCGGCAGGCCGACATACAGGACCTTCACAAAGAGAACCATCAAGATCGCAAACAGCAGCGCTGCAATCGCCAGCATAGGCTTGAAACGGCGTTCGCCCATCAGCCACATGACCGAGACCATGAAACACGGCGCCATCGCATAAAATCCGAAGTCTTCCAGGAATGCAGCGAACAGCAACGGCAAACCAAGCATGCCGCCCACCATGTTGGTTCGCGAAAACCAGGCAAACGCTGCAACGACCACCGCGCCCGTGACGAGCTTGATCGGACCTTGGGCATCCAGCGGCAATCCGAACAGATCGGGTATGCGCATGTAGATGAACGGCAGCGCAATCAGAAGCGCGGTATGCGCATACCATTGCAGTCCCGAATTTTCACTTGCCCCTTCAGACTCGATATTCGCATCAGGCCCGCCGGCTTCCGCCCCTGCGTCTCCGTATCGATACTGCCAATAGAGTTGGCCAAAAGCAGCAATGACCATCAGAAAAATAAGGCCGCGCGGCCAGGCCGACGCGCCGAACTTGTAGATCTCGATATTTTGATTGAACTTAAACGTCAGACCAAAAAGCACAGCAGCTGCCAACAGCCACAAACCGGCTTCAACATAATGCGAAGGACGCAATTGGCCCAAGATCCCCACTCCCCTTATAGATTGCCACGAGCATCGGCGGTCCCTCAGATCCGCCGATGCTCGTGGTGTTTGTCGCTTATTTCACTTCAAGTCCCATCGCCTTGTACACTTCACGATACTGGGCAACGGTGCCATTGATCAGTTCCTTGGCACCATCTGTGTCGCGGAAGCTCTCGATCAGGTTCATGTACTTGCGTTCATTGTATTCCTGATAGCTTTTCTGGCAGAACGCTTTCTGGAAGGCCCACTGCAGCCATTTCACCCGGTCTTCGGGAGCGCCGGCCTTTACAAAGAAGCCGCGGAAGCGCAACAGCGGTTCGAAATCCATGCCTTCATCAGCAATGCTTGGAACATCGGCAAATGCGGCAGGACGCTCTTTCAGGATGGTCAGGATCGGCTTGAACCGGCCTGCATCGAGGAACTTGCGAACATCGCCGGGCTGCTCGAACAGCGCATCAACCTGGCCGCCGGCCAGCGCGCCGTAGCGCGGTGCACCCTTGTCGAACGAAATCTGCTGCATCTTGATGCCGGCTGCATCGGAGATGAACTTCATCGTCACCCGTTCCATGGAGCCTTCCTTGGAAACATTGGCGATGGTTGCCTTGCCGTCCTGGGCCTTGACCCAGGTAACGAAAGACTTCCAATCGGTGAAGCGGTCTTCGTCCTTGCGGATGTAGATCTGCGAAAAAGTGATCTGCGAGACAACCAGCGGGATCAGATCTTCAGCCGGATTTGGCCGGCCTGAGTCAAGCGCATGGGCACTGGCCGAGTCATCGATGTGCTCAAGCACGGTGTAACCGTCTGCCGGCGCCGCCATATAGGCGGTCATGCCAACGGTGCCCGAACCACCAGGCTTGTGATCGCGGTTGACCGACACACCGGTCTGCTCGGTAAATGCCTGTGCCATGGCTTGGGCGACCTGGCCTGAACCGCCTGCCGGGCCATACGGCACAATCATGGTGATTGCACGCTCTGGAAAACCGCCTGGCTTGTCCATGCTGTCCGGCAACCCGTCCGATGCGCATTTGGCCTGCGCTGTGCCGGCTGACAGTGCGGCCAGCGATACCGCAAATACGGCAGTCTTCATAATTCTCTTCAACGACATAGTTTCCTCCCTATATTGACAAGTCTTCTTTGGCGGCTCGCCGGTTAGGCACTGCCACCGCTTCGTTTCACTTCAAGTGGTGCATCCCCTTCTCGCCAAGGTTATGCAAATCCGACCGACAACGCGAGTCGAATATCTGTGTGCTCATGCCGCAGAACGGAACCGTCATCACACCCGCTCCAGGGCGATTGCAACGCCCTGCCCGACGCCAACGCACATGGTAGCCAGCGCCCGGTCCTTGCCGCGCTCTTGTAACTCAAGCGCCGCTGTCCCGGTAATCCGCGCGCCCGACATGCCAAGCGGATGGCCAAGCGCAATTGCCCCGCCATTCGCATTGACGTGTTCGCCATCTTCGGCAATGCCCAGCCCGCGCAACACCGCGATACCTTGCGAGGCAAACGCCTCGTTCAGTTCAACGACATCGAAATCGATCGGATCCAGGCCGAGCCGCTGACACAGTTTTTGCACCGCCGGCACCGGACCGATTCCCATTATGCGCGGCTCAACACCCGCCGCTGCCCCGCCAGCAATGCGCGCGACCGGGTTCAGGCCATGTGCCTTGGCGCCTGCTTCACTGGCAATGATCAAAGCCGCAGCACCGTCATTGACCCCGGACGCATTGCCAGCCGTAACGCTGCCACCATCGCGGAACGGCGCCTTCAGCTGTCCAAGCTTTTCCAGTGTCGTTGCGCGGGGATGCTCGTCCGTGTCGACCACGATCGGATTACCCTTGCGCTGGGCAATGCTGACGGGCGTGATTTCCTTGGCAAGCCGGCCACTGGCAATGGCGGCAGCCGCCCGCTCCTGCGAACGCAGTGCAAAAGCATCCTGATCGGCGCGTGAAACCTGAAAATCCTCGGCTACGTTCTCCCCGGTTTCCGGCATGGAATCAATGCCATACTGGGATTTTAGAACCGGATTGACGAACCGCCAGCCGATTGTCGTATCGTAGATTTCGGCATTGCGTGAAAACGGTGTTGCCGCCTTGGGCATAACGAACGGCGCGCGCGACATGCTCTCAACACCGCCGGCGATCGCCAGGTCAGCATGTCCTGCACCAATGGTGCGTGCCGCCGCCAGAATTGCATCCATGCCTGAAGCACACAGCCGATTGACCGTCATCGCTGGAACGGATCGCGGCAGCCCGGCCAGCAGCACCGCCATACGGGCCACGTTGCGGTTGTCTTCACCTGCCTGATTGGCGCAGCCAAAGACGACCTCATCGACTTTGTCCCAGTCAACTCCGGAATTGCGTTCTATCAGTGCCTTGATCGGGATTGCCGCCAGATCATCGGTGCGCACCGCCGACAGCGCACCGCCGAACCGCCCAATGGGCGTTCGCACATAATCACAAATAAAGGCATCGGCCATCAGGCACAGGCTCCCAGGCGTTCTTTCAATATTCCCGGCACGAATGACGGCGTCGGTGTAACGGAAATGCCGCCGGCCTCAAGCGCTGCCTTCTTACCTTCATACGAGCCGCTCGCGCCCATGACAATGGCGCCGGCATGACCCATCTTCTTGCCCGGCGGCGAAGCCGCACCGGCTATGAAGGCTGCGATCGGCTTGGACATGCCGGCCGCATATTCGGCCGCCGCCTCTTCCATCTTGCCGCCGATTTCACCGACCATGGCAATGGCATCGGTCCGGTCGTCTTCATCAAGACTTTGCAGCGCATCGCGTGTGGTTGTGCCGATCACCGGATCTCCGCCGATGCCGACAAAGGCCGAAATTCCTAGCCCGGCCTGCACCAGGTTGAGGCACACCAGCGTCCCAAGGCTGCCTGAGCGCGAGATCACGCCGACATTGCCGACCTGGAATATCCGCTGGTTGAACGCCGGCATGAATCCGACAAAACATTCGCCCGGTGTCACCAGCCCCGCGGTGTTCGGTCCGATGATCCTGGTGCCGGCCTCACGGGCTGCCGCCATGACATACATGACATCCTGGACCGGCACATGCTCGGTCATGATGACAACCTTGGGGATACCGGCCTCGATCGCATCAAGCGCTGCCGCCTTCACGCCAAGCGGCGGGATAAACAGCACCGAACAATCCACTCCGGTATCGCCAGCCGCATCGACCGCCGAACCCCATACGGGCAGATCAAGATGCACCTGCCCGGCTTTCTTCGGGTTGACGCCGCCGATCACCTTGGTGCCGTACTCGCGCATCTTGTCGGCCCAGAACGTGCCCTGCTTGCCGGTGATGCCCTGGACCAGCAGCGTTTCATGTCCGCGAACAATCATCGTGCCGCCTCCACGGCAGCCTTCACCGCATCATCCATGATATCGAACGGCTCCATGCCCAGTTCATCGCGCACCATGGCTATGGCCTCATCTTCCCCGGTCCCGTGAATTGTAAAGAATACCGGCACATCCGGTTGCACCACTTTCCAGGCCTTCACGATCCCCTCAACCATGACGTCGGTCCGGGCAAAGGCGCCGCAGAAATTGATCAAGAGCGACTTCACGTTCGGGTTGGCCAGCACCGTCTGAAGCGCTTCGGTGCCAAGCGTGTAGGCCTCACCGCCAATCTCCAGGAAGTTGGCTGGCTTGCCGCCATAATGACGAACCGCATCCATCGACGTCATCGTCAGCCCGGCCCCGTTTGCCAGAATGCCGACATCGCCGTCCAGCTCGATATACTTGAAACCGATGTCCTTGGCCTTGCCCTCAAGCCCGGTCAGCTTGTCCGGCGTGCCGCTTTTGGCAAGTTCTGGCTGCCGCTTGATGGCGCTGTCATCCAGTGTGAACTTGCAGTCAAGCGCCAGCAACCGGCCGTCTTCGGTCAACACCAGCGGGTTGATTTCCATCAACTCGGCATCATTGTCAGCATAGGCCTGATAGAGCTTACCGAGCGCTGCAACGATGTCGTCGGCTTCGACCGCATCGCTGGCGGGTAACGCGGCCCGCGCTGCTGCCCCATCAAACCCTGTGCGGATATCGACTGGCAGGCGCATCAGGCGTGTGGGATGCTGTTCGGCGATCTCCTCGATATCCATGCCGCCCTCGGGCGAATAAAGCATCAGCGGTCCCTTGCTGTCGGGATCGTTCATCACGGCGGCATAGAGTTCAGTGGCGATCGGCACCTGGCCTTCGACAAGTACTTTCTCAACCAGATAGTCGCCAATCTTCATCCCGATGATGCGCTCTGCAGCCGCAGCCGCCATCTCGACCGTGCCGGCCAAGGCAATACCGCCGGCTTTGCCGCGTTTGCCGGTCGGCACCTGGGCCTTGACCACGCACGGACCGATTTCGCCAGCAAGTCTAGCTGCTTCGTCCGGTGTGCTGGCCAGCCCGCCGGGCGGTGTTTCCAGTCCGGCTGCCCGGAGCAGGGGCTTGCCGGCATGTTCCTCAAAGTTCATGTCCGCGTCATTTCCCGTACTTTTGCCAGTAGGCACCGAACAGCTCTTCCTCGGACGGTTTGTCCTCGGGGATCGTCGTCACCAGATGCGTGATGTTGATGAAATGGCTGTAGTTCAGATTATCCGAAATCGAATTGCCGGCCCAGGTCCCGCAGCCCATCGACAGGGTGAAGTTGAGCCCGTTGTTGAAGCCGCCGCCATTGCCGAACGTGTGGGCCTGATTGACCAGCACGCGGACCACATCAAGATCTTCGGCCAATGTCCGGGCATGCTCCAGGTCCTTGGTGTGGATACCGCATGAATGGCCCTTGCCCTTGATCTCCAGGATCTCGGCGACCTTGGCCTTGGCGTCATCGAAGTCTTTCGCCCGGTATACGGTCAGCACCAGCGCAAGCTTTTCATCGCTGAGCTGGCCGGCGGCAATATCGTCATCTTCTACGATGAAGTACTTGGCTTTGGCGGCCGCATCGCCGAGCCCGGCGACGTCGGCGAACACATCGGCATCCTTGGCGATCACATGCCGGTTTAGCTTGCCGTTCACCCATAGTGTGTCGACAATTTTTTGTTTCTCGCCCTGATCGGCCAGATACCCGCCGGCGCGCTGCAGCGCAGCCAGGGCATCGTCATAGATGTCATCGAGAATGACGAGGGAATTCTCCGACGAACACGAGGTCGAATTGTCAAAAATCTTCGAGGCGCAGATCTTTTCAGCCGCATCATCGAGATCAGCCGTTGCATCGATAATCACCGGCACATTGCCGGCCCCGACACCGATCGCGACCGTCCCGCTCGAATAGGCCCGGCGCACGTTGTTCTGCGAACCGGTGCAGGCGATCAGATCGCACGCTTCCATCAGTGCCTGGGTCAGCTCCTTGGAAACCGGCGCCGGCAGGATCTGCACCAGGTCAGGCGGATGACCACCCTTGGCAAGTTCGGCCCGCATCAATTCAACGGTGCGTGCCGTGGTTGCGTAGCCGGCAGGCGACGGCGCGATCACCACCGCATTGCCGCCCTTCAGCGCCATCATCGCCTTGTTGACCGGCGTCGCTGCAGGATTGGTCGAAGGACATACCGCAGCAACCACGCCAACCGGCTTGGCATATTTGACCAGCCCCTTCTCCGGCAGCTCTTCAATGACGCCTGTCGTCTTGACCCGCATCAGGTCGCGCAGCGTGCCAAATGTCTTCCTGGTGTTCTTGGTGATCTTGGAGGGCACATT
The DNA here is from genome assembly GCA_013002595.1 of Hyphomicrobiales bacterium. GTDB lineage: Bacteria > Pseudomonadota > Alphaproteobacteria > Rhizobiales > Aestuariivirgaceae > JABDJG01. The sequence continues at coordinate 7,494 of JABDJG010000284.1, forward strand.
ACCAAGCCCTGTGTCCTTGACGGCCAACTCGGCCAGCGCTTTGGCATTTTCCGGCTTGTAGATCGACCACGCCAGCGCCGTCACCGCTTCATCTATGCGCGCCTGATCGTGATTGTCGTAAGCTGCCATCGCCGCCCTGCCCCGAGCAACCAGGTCAGCTGCAGCCGCTACGGCATCCATCTGGGCGTTTTCAACCTGCGCCACTTGAGCATTCATCCGCCTGAGACCTCTCAAAAATTTCTTCCATGGTAATTCAACGCGATCTGGGGATCATGTCAATTCAAAAAACGGGATAATTTGTCCCATTTTTTTAAAAATGTGGTATATGAGCATTGTTTTGCGCGATACGAAGCGAGTCCATGGCCAATGATGCCCCGAAAAACCCGCACGGCTCGGCCCTCGACAAGGCCCTTGCCGTGCTCGAAGCGGTAACTGCCCATGCCGGTCCGATCGGCTTGCCTGAATTGTCCAACCGCCTTCGCCTGCCGCGCCAAACCATTCATCGCATCCTCATGCAATTGACGGCCTCCGGGCTCATCAGGCGCGCCCACGAACGCGATCGCTACATGATCGGCACGCGTCTGTCGAAGTTGGCAGCTGACACGCTAGTCGCTGCCAATCACACCGCCCCGGTACGCGCCGTCCTTCAGTCCCTCGTCAACGACATCAACGAAACCTGCAATATCGGTATCCTGGATGGCCTCGATTTTGTCTATCTGGAGCGGATTGAGAGCGATTGGCCATTGCGGGTGACGTTGCGGGCCGGCAGCCGCGTGCCGGCCTATTGCACGTCCGGTGGCAAGGTCCTGCTCGCGCATTTGCCGTCAAGGCCGCGAAAACAGTTGCTGCGCGCTCGTCCGCTTACCGCCCACACCCCCTCGACAATAACAAACATCAGCAGGCTTGAGCAGGATCTCGCGGCAGGTCGCCAGTCAGGATATGCAGTCAACAACGAAGAATTCACGCCAGGCATCATCGGTGTTGCCGTACCGATCCACGGCCCGGCCGGCCAACCTGTCGCGGCCCTTGCCTGTCATGCACCGAATGCGCGGATTTCACTTGATGCCCTGACAGAATATGTGCCCAACCTGCATGCCGCTGCTACGGCTGTCAAAGACCTATGGGCTGACGAAGAACTGCCAACGGCACCTTGAGCACAGACCATAAATCTTGGCCGCGTTCTAACGCCCTCTCACAGACAGGCTAACCGATAAATTTCACACCCATCGCCGTTGAACTGCGCCAGGCGACTTCGCACTCATGTCTCACATCACCATTGACGATGTGCAGCAAGAAATTCTTTGGGATTCCGGCAGTCGATTCCATGGAGATACGGCAACCTGTTTCCGAGATATCGCGGATGCTGCAGTCGCTGACGCTCATCTTGTTGTTGTAGATGATCTTTCCCGACCGTAGAGTCTTGGCGCGATTGGCCGACCGGTGATCGGCTTGCGCATCAGTCGTCTGATCCACCCGACCGGAACTTGCAGTAGCCGGATCAAGACGGCGCGCGATTACGCCCACCAGCCTTAAGTCCGTCACCTGCGAAAGTGCGGCAAACAACTGCTCATCGCTGAACTTGCCCAGAGCGGTCTGCAACATGGCAAATTGCGACTGAGCCTGTGGCGGCGGCTTTGATCCAACTGTGGCATCCGGCATCTGAGCATCGTCGTCTGCGGCTTTGGTTTGGATTGGATCTTTCAGGTCTGCCGAGGCAGATGTAGAATCGGGCTTGGCTGAATTCTGCATGGGCTTAGCAACACACTATGAACAAATTGACGAACGGGTTCGCCTGCATGATTATCGCATTGTAGTAAATTTTGTGTTTATCTTCAAAAGGTTATGGGAGGACTGAGTGACGTCGAGTGAGCTGCGTCCTTAGCGCCAGCGCCGGTCGATCCAGTCTCGCATCTTCAGGTAGTTGCCGATCATCGGCAAGAACCAGCGCGATCGGCCATTGTAAAGAGGGTGTGTTGCAAACTCGCCGGTGTCGTATGCGCACCGGTAATTCGTCTGGCCGGCGATCTTGCGCGCAAGCTGAGTGCCCAGATACGTCATCATGGCGACACCGGACCCGTTGCAGCCCAGGGCGTAGTGCAGTCCGTCCAGCCGGCCCAGGTGCGGTTGCTCATCAAGGGTCAGCGCCACATTCCCGGTCCAGGCATGGGTAATACCGGTGCCCTTCAGTTGCGGGTAGCGCTCAATCATGACGTCATAGAGCAATGGCGCCATTTCGGTTGGCGTCATGTCGCGCCATTTGACCCGGCTGCCGAACACCATCCGCTTGCCATCGCTCGACAACCGGAAGAAAGTGACGATCCGTCTTGAATCGGCAAACGAACGGTTTTGCGGACTGAGGTCTTTGGCCAGATCCGCCGACAATGGCTCGGTCGCAAGCATATAGGGCTGCAGCGGAATGAGCCGCCGCTGGAATTGCGGTGTCAGGCCGCCGGTATACCCGTTGGTGGCAACAACAACGTCGCCAACACGCACATCGCCCCGCGACGTCTTGACTAGCCAGCCGGCATCAGCTTGCTGCAAGTTTTCAACCGGCGCTTTCGCACACACCGCAATTCCGCGCCGCTGGCAGGCATCCAGCAACCCCTGGAAGTAAAGCGCCGGGTGCAGATGTCCGGCTTCTCCGGTCAGCAGCCCGCCAAAATAGAAATCGCTGCCAATTTCGCTCCGTTGGTCTTCAGGCGCCACAACCTGCGCATTGGCGTTGCCCAGACTATTGAGCTTATCTGCGTGTGCCTTCATCCGGCGGAAATCGGATTTCGACCATGCACCGGTAAACCGGCCGGTCTTGTGCCATCCGCAGTCGATCTTTTCCTCATCGATCAGCCGCTCGAGCAGTTTCAGCCCGTCACCGGCATCGCTGGTCATCCGGGCGGCGTGATCGCTGTCGGGCGCCGGCGCAATCAGCGGCTTCTTGACCGAGGCCGTCCCGCCGACCAGGCCGCCGGACCGGGTCGAGGCGCCATAGCCGGGGCTCTCGGCATCAAGCACCACCGCATCGATGCCCAGTTTTGACAATTCCAGTGCCGTTGCCAGACCGGCATACCCGGCACCGATAATCGCAACGCGAACACCGCGCGGAATATCGATCAAGTTACCAGATTGCGGCGTGTAGGCCTCCCACCAGAACGGGAACTCGCGGTAATCCGAATGGAAGATGTCAGCGCTCATGTTAGGGCCAGGACCCATTGATTTCATGCCATTCTGTTTGATCATGAGGGCTCGAAT
>JABDJG010000298.1 GCA_013002595.1 Hyphomicrobiales bacterium
CATTTTATCGTTCACCGCAAACGTGGAATTCAGCAGGTTTGAAACTAATCGAGGTTGACCGAGCTGAGTTGACGGCCCACATCCGAAATTGCTAATTCGACATGCATTGCATTATGTAATAATCAGATGATACTAAATTGATAATTCCACTAATTGTCCAAATAATTTGAAAATTCAAAGGTTGTTCTCGTTATTTAAAATGGTAAATTTGGTTATATTTTCAATTTATGATCGATTAACTATGTTTAATTCAACTTAATTGATCATTAAATTAGTATATATCGATCGTATAACTGGAAGCATTGTTCATATCTTATTCATGAGATCTTAAGGTCGCCAATCTAGGGTGGTTCCTGGTTCAGAGGCGCCAAACCGGTGTTTCTATGACGGACCTGATGCTGTCTAACGAGTTAGTCAAGGAGAGTTAAAATGAGCAAGCTCGTACGTTTTATCAAAGACGAATCTGGCGCAACGGCTATTGAGTATGGTCTTATCGCTGCTGCTACCGGCCTGGTTCTGGTCGCGGTTCTGCCCGCTGTTTCAAGCGCGCTGACGACTACGTTCAATTCAATTTCGGCTGCTATGTAATTCTAGCAACTGGAAAGCAGCGGGCGCATTGAGCCTTTGTCCGCTGCTTTAATAATTATACAGGGAGGCTCCGCAGCCGTCGGCATTGCCGGCGGCTGTCGTCATTTGGGAGATACAAAAAGCCCCTGGATCAGTTCATGTTATGATGAAAACATCAAAACATGAGCAAATTGATCGTAGTCAATATGTTAGAGGGCGATCCAGCCGTTTCGGTGGTCCCTCGGGATTAACTTGGCATTTACGGTAACCGTGACAGGCTGGCGCCATGAACGGCAGCGCCCGATGGCGCTCAACAATCCGCATCAAGGTCGCTATCCATGCCAACATCGCTTGACGGTATTCTAATTCTGTCCGTATTTCCGATACTGCTTGTTGCCGCAGGCATCGGTGATTTCCTGACCATGCGCATTCCCAATTGGTTGAATGGCGCATTGATTGTTGCATTTGTTGTCATGGTTTTTGTCGCCGGGATGCCTTTTGAAATCGTCAAATGGCACTTGGCTGCCGCAGGTGTTGTTCTGCTCGGCGGTATGATCCTCTTCTTTACAATCCAGTTCGGTGGTGGCGATGCCAAGATGCTAGCGGCCAGCGCCCTGTGGATTGGCTGGACGTCGCTGATTCCCTTTCTTATTTATACGGCCCTGGCAGGCGGTGCACTGGCCGCGCTGGTCATAATTTGGCGCAGGCTTGGCCACGAAAGTGACATGCGGGGCATGGTGTGGCTTCGCGGTCTGTTCAACAAGCAGATAAAAGTTCCCTACGGTGTCGCCATCGCAATTGGCGGAATCATCGCCTTTTCGGAGACGTGGTGGGTGAAGTCCATTGTCTAACGCTCACCAACTCGGACAATTTTATTCCCAATTTCCAGCATCGGTTAACCTTAATTTGACCATTCACCATCAAAGTGTTGGCAAGCGCGACGTTAAGCGTTGCCATAACTCAACGTAAGTCAGGACGAATTCGCATGAGTACGACCCGGATTGCCATTCTAGGATTAGCGATTGGTGCAGCAGTGCTAGCCGCCTTCCTCGCCAAGGGCTTCCTTGGCAAACCCGAGCCTAAGCAGATTGTCAAAGTCGACAAGACTGAAGTGGTCGAGGTCTTGGTTGCTTCCAAAGACATCAAAGTCGGCGGATTGATGGATCGCTCGGCGGTTCGTTGGCAGAAGTGGCCCAAGGACATCGTCAACAGTGGCATGATCTCCAAGAAGTCCGATCCCGAAGCGATGGACAAGTTTGAAGCAGCGCGGGCGCGCTCAACAATCTTCCAGGGTGAGCCGATCAACGAACGAAAAATCGTTTTCGCTGGCGAAAGCGGTTTTATGGCAGCGGTTCTGCCCAAGGGCATGCGGGCCATTGCCGTTCGCGTCTCTGTTGAGACCGGCGCCGGCGGCTTCATCCTGCCAAACGATCGCGTTGATGTTCTCCTGACCGTCAAAGGTGGCAATGGCGGCAAGGCTGCCACGACGACATTCCTTACGAATGTAAGGGTATTGGCGATCGATCAGTCGTTCGCCGTCAATGAGAGGGGCGAGAAGGTATTTGACGAAAAGATCAATACCGCGACGTTGGAGCTCGATCCCACGCAATCTGAAGTCATTGCATTGGCAGAGAACAGAGGTCAGCTCACGCTGGCGCTGCGTTCGATGGCTGACAACGGCAGCAGTGAAATGGGTGATGACGGTCCGCGACTGGCTGAGGGCCTTGGAAAAAGCTCCAGCAGCGGTGAGATCACAGTAATGCGTTATGGAATTCAAAGCCGCACGGCGACCGGCGATTAAAGTCAGTGAGAGATACAATGAGCTTGAATACAGACACCATGAACGTGGCTAAACAACCAAATTGGCCTGTAAGGCGTGCGATGTCCGCATTCGTCTTCACCCTGGCCATAGCCTTCGCTGCCCTGACCTACATGACAACGTCAGCGGATGCTCAAAGCGGTAACGCGCGTTTCGTACGGATCGGTCTCGATAAGTCGATTGTGCTGCGGTTGCCTGCCGAAGCCCACGATGTTCTCATCGGCAACCCCGAAGTTGTTGATGCGGTCGTGCGCACACGCAGAACGGCTTATTTGTTTGCCCGGAAAGTCGGCCAGACCAATGCCTTTTTCTTTGATGCTTCGGGCCGTCAGATCATGTCGCTGGATATCGAAGTGTCTCATGACACCAAGGGCCTGACCAAGCTCTTGCAGCGGTCGATACCTGGCAATCAGATTACGGTCGATACGGTTGGCGAGAATGTGGTTCTTGGCGGTGTAGCGGCCAACGGCGCCCAGGCAAAGACAGCTTTTGATCTGGCCACGCGTTACACCGGTAGCGACAAAAAAGTCATGACCATGATCAAGATTACCGGCAAGGAGCAGGTTATGCTGCGGGTCCGGATCGCTGAAGTTCAGCGCGACGTGGTCAAGCAGTTCGGCATTGATACATCCGTGGCATTCACCGCCGGAAGCAATTTCGCCGCCAACGTGTTCAATCCCATAGCGTTTGCCCCAATTCTCGGCAACAGAGTTTCGGCCAGCTTTGTTGAAGGTGGAGATAGTGTCTCCGCGATCGTCAGAGCACTTGAGAACGACGGTCTGCTGCGCACTCTTGCCGAGCCGACACTGACAGCCATTTCTGGCGAAAGTGCCAAGTTCCTGGCTGGCGGTGAGTTCCCGGTACCAGTCGGCGCTGACAACAATCAGATCACCGTCGAGTTCAAACCCTTCGGTGTCGGCCTCGGTTTCACCCCGGTCGTTCTTTCAGCAGGCCGCATCTCGATGCGGATAACCACTGAGGTAAGTGAACTGACTACGGAAAACTCGATTGGTGTCAACACCGGCGCAGGCCAGATCAACATTCCCGGTCTTCGGGTGCGCCGCGCTGAAACAACGGTTGAGCTGCCCAGCGGTGGTTCGATGGTTATGGCCGGTCTCATCAAGGAAGAGACCAAACAGACCCTTGCTGGCGTTCCGGGTGTCAAGAACCTGCCGGTCATCGGTGCTCTGTTCCGGTCGCGCGACTTCGAAACGAACCAGACCGAAATGGTTGCCATCGTGACGCCGTTTATCGTCGATTCGGTAAATGACAAACAGCTGGCAACACCCCTTGATCGCCTGAATTTTGCGACCGATCGCCAGACAATTCTGTTCGGCCGGTTGAACAAGGTTTACGGCGTCGCCGGCGATCGCCCCAAAGGCACCTATCATGGCAACGTCGGCTTCATCGTCGAGTAAGTGTGTGCAGAGGAAACCAGTGATGAAATACCATATCAAACCATCTCCCACACTGTTGAAAGCGGTTAGTGGCACAGTCCTGGCACTTGCTTTGGCAGGGTGTTCAGGGGTCAACGGCGGGATTGACGACGTCTATCATGCAACGACTCACTACGAGCAGCATCCGATTACGGTCACTAAAGGTACCGTCAAGATGCAGGTGCCGGCGCACTCTTCGCGCATGACGGCCGCCCATGAAGACGCCGTGATCCGATTTGCCCAGCAGGCCAAGGACCATGAGGCTGGCACTGTGTACATAAAGCGGCCCAAGGGCAGCGTCTCTGCTGATGTTGTGGCCGGACGGGTGACCCAGCTGATGGCCGCAGAAGGTGTCACGACCAGAGTGATGAAACATGCGACTTACGGTGGTCACGGACCGGTCATCGTCTCCTACAAACGTCATTTTGCATCGACAAACGAATGCGGTGACTGGTCGGAAGATCTGACCGTGACCTTCGAGAACACGTTCCCGCCAAACTATGGTTGTGCGAGCCAGCACAATCTTGCGGCAATGGTCGTGAACCCGAAGGACTTCGTGCAGCCGCGTACATCGGCACCATCTGATGCGACACGCCGTGCGGGCGTCATCGACGACTATCGCAAGGGCAATACCACCGCTGCTGCCGTCGACTCGACCGCTGATGTCAAAGTCAGTGATGCTGTTCAGTAAGATTGATTGGGAAGTGACACGAACATGACAAACGAAGCAGCCATGGAACAGGTTCAACCCGCAGCATCAGCTCCAGCTCCGGAGCCGGTGGTGGCGTTGATCCCCCGCATCAATGTTGCCGCATTCTGTGACGACCAGGGTACGGCACAGGCAATGCAAAGTGCAGGCGCTGACCGCCGCATGGTTCAAGCCCATATGGATGTCCACCTTGGTGGTATTCCTGCTGCCATTCAGGCCTACACAAACGCCAAAACGCCGGATGTTCTGATCATTGAATCGACAAAGCAGCGTGATGGTTTGCTCAACGATCTTGGTCATCTTGCTCATGTCTGCGATCCAGGCAGCAAGGTGATCGTCATCGGTCACGTCAATGACGTGCTGTTGTATCGCGAGCTGGTGAACCAGGGTATCAGCGAATATATTGTGGCACCTATCCACCAGTTGCAGATCATCGAGCACCTCGCCGGCATGTTCCATGATCCCGAGGCCAGCCCTGTTGGCAAGGTGCTTGCCTTTGTCGGCGCCAAGGGTGGCGTCGGCTCGAGCACGATCGCCCACAATGTTGGCTGGATGTTCTCCAAGCACTATGCCACCGATACGGTCATTACCGACCTGGATATGGCGTTCGGTACTGCCGGCCTCAACTTCAATCATGAAGGCGGTCAGGGCATTGCTGAAGCGCTCGGTTCGATGGACAGGGTTGACCAGACCATGCTCAATCGGTTGCTGACAAAATACAGCGACCGGCTCAGCCTGCTTGTTGCTCCCAGTTCGATCGATCGTGAAGTCGAAATTGAGGAAGATGCACTCAGTGCCGTTCTTAACGTCGTGCGAGCAAATGTACCCAGCGTAATTGTTGATGTGCCGAACATTTGGACACCCTGGGCAAAAAGCGTGCTCGTGCACGCGGACGAAGTCATCATAACGGCGACGCCCGAACTTGCCTGCCTGCGCAATGCCAAGAATTTGGTGGATTTGCTGAAAGCGGCCCGGCCCAACGACAATCCGCCTCGACTGGTCATGAATCAGGTTGGTATTCCCAAGCGGCCGGAGATTCCAATAGCAGAGTTTTCAAAGGCACTCGGAGTTGAACCGGCGGTTACCATTCCGTTTGATCCGCTGACCTTTGGTACTGCATCCAGCAATGGGCAGATGATTGAAGAGGTTGCTGTCAAATCCGACGCAGCTCGGCAGTTGGTTGTCCTTTCTCAGATTTTGCAGGGTCAGGAAGCTCCGCCCAAGCAAAAAGGGAAGGCGCTTGGATCACTTAAAGCAAAATTGGCGACGCTGAGGAAAAAATAAATGTTTGGCAAGCGCGGAGACACGCAACCCCCGACCCCAGAGCAGGCCCAGCCGGCCGCTGCAGAACCGGCCGCTCCGCCGGCAGCTGCCGCTGCCGCGCCTGGCGAAATTCCGGCCATCGATATCCCTGCTGACGGCGCGGTGGTTCCCGCTGCGCCTGAGCCAGCCGAAGCGGCCGTTCCACAACCGGAGCATCAAGGTCAAGCGGCTGCCCAGGACGCATCGCGTCAACCGGCCAAATCCGGTTCGAAGAAGTCCGACAACTACTACGATATCAAATCGACGATTTTCAACGCGTTGATCGACGCCATCGATCTGACCCAGCTCGGTCAGCTTGATCGCGATAGCGCGCGCGATGAGATTCGCGACATCGTCAATGAGATTATTGCACTCAAGGATGTTGCGATGTCGATTGCCGAGCAGGAAGAGCTGCTCGAAGACATTTGTAACGACGTTCTGGGCTATGGTCCGCTTGAACCGCTGCTGGCTCGTGATGACATCGCTGATATCATGGTCAACGGTGCCAACACGACCTACATCGAGGTCGACGGACATATGGAAGAAACCGGCGTCCGGTTTCGTGACAACGCGCAGCTGTTGAACATCTGTCAGCGCATCGTGAGTCAGATCGGCCGTCGGGTCGATGAAGCAAGCCCGATATGTGATGCGCGTCTGCCCGATGGCTCTCGTGTGAACGTGATTGCGCCACCGCTTGCCATTGATGGTGCCGCACTCACCATTCGTAAGTTTAAGAAAGATCGCCTGAAAATGAGCGATCTGGTCAGCTTCAATTCCATTACACCGGAAGGTGCAACGATCCTGAGCATCATCGGCCGGGTTCGCTGCAACTGCCTGATCTCCGGTGGTACCGGTTCGGGTAAGACCACATTGCTGAACTGCATGACCGGTTTTGTTGATCTCGAAGAACGCGTCATTACTTGCGAGGATGCCGCCGAGCTTCAACTTCAGCAGCCGCACGTTGTGCGTCTGGAGACACGGCCGCCGAACCTGGAAGGCGAAGGCGAGATCACCATGCGCGATCTTGTGAAGAACTGCCTGCGTATGCGTCCTGAGCGAATTATCGTCGGTGAGGTGCGTGGACCAGAGGCATTCGATTTGCTGCAGGCCATGAATACGGGTCACGATGGTTCAATGGGAACGGTCCACGCCAACAGCCCGCGTGAAGCTTTGTCTCGTCTTGAATCGATGATCACCATGGGCGGTTTCGCGCTGCCTTCCAAGACGATCAAGGAAATGATTGTCGGCTCGATCGACGTCATCGTGCAGGCCGCCCGTCTTCGCGACGGTTCGCGCCGTATTACCCATGTCACCGAAGTGGTCGGTATGGAAGGCGATGTCATCATCACCCAGGATCTGTTCCTTTACGAGATCGTTGGTGAGGACAAAGACGGCAAGATCATTGGCCAGCACCGTTCTACCGGCATCGCACGGCCACATTTCTGGGACCGTGCGCGATACTACGGTGAAGAAAAACGTCTTGCTGAAGCGTTGGAAGCAGCTGAGGCCCGCAACGACGATCTGATGGAATAATTGTCGGCAGACAGACACCGAGGGTTAGTAAATGGAGTTATCTGAAGAAGTCATCCAGTTGGGATTCATGGCCTTCATCGCGTTGAGCGTTGGTGGTGTGGCGCTCGCACTGCTGTATCCGTATCTCACCGGCTCGGCCAATGCATCCAGACGGATCACGGCAGTGACCGACAAGTCCAAGACCGGCGCAAAGGCTGGGTTTCGCGCCAGGATGCAGAAAGACAAGAAGGACGGTCGCCGACGTCAGATTCAAGACAGTCTGAAAGAGCTCGAAGAGCGTGAGAAAGAGCGTAAGAAAAAAGTTACATTGCGCACTCAGCTGCTCCAGGCCGGGCTGGATATTACCCCTCAGAACTTCTGGGTTGCATCGGGCGTAATCGGCCTTGTTCTGGCGGTTGCAACATTCTTTGCGGGTGCGCCGATCGTGGTTGCGCCGGTTGCCGGTTTTGTGGGTGCGCTTGGTTTGCCACGCTGGGTGCTTGGCATGTTGCGCAAACGCCGGCAGGAGGTTTTTCTCAACGACTTTGCTGACGCTATTGATGTCATGGTCCGCGGCCTCAAGGCCGGTTTGCCCGTCAATGATGCCATGAAAGTGATTGCACAGGAATCCGGTCCGCCGGTCGGCCCTGAATTCATGGATGTTGTTGAAGGCCAAAGAGTTGGTATCTCGATCGGTGAGGGCATTGAACGCATGTATGAAAACATGCCTTTGTCCGAAGTGAACTTTCTGGCCATCGTCATGGCCATTCAGGCCAAAACCGGTGGTAACCTTGCCGAGGCATTGAGCAACCTTTCGGTGGTTTTGCGTGACCGCAAGAAAATGAAGGCCAAGATTCAGGCCGTGTCGCAGGAAGCCAAGGCATCGGCCGGCATCATTGGTTCACTGCCATTCATCATTTGTGGTGCCATGACCGTGCTCAATCCTGAGCACCTCAACCCGCTGTGGGAAACAGATATTGGCAACCTTGTTGTTGTCTTTGCATTTGTGTGGATGGGCACCGGCGTGCTCATCATGCGCAAGATGATTCAATTCGACTTTTGATAGCGAAGAGCACAGATCCCGATGGTTGAACAACTCACCGCAATCCTGGAAATTCAAAATGCTATCACGCTGTTGGTAGGCCTGTCGGCATTTGCGACAGTGCTGACGCTGGCAGCTCCGCTGTTCCAGACCGACAAGTTGCGTGGGCGCATGAAGAACGTTGCTGGTGAGCGTGACAAGTTGCGCGCCCAGCAAAAGGCGCAGCTCAATGCGCCCAGCGATGCAAAACTTCGCGAGAAGCCAAAGGGCACAACTTCCCAGCTTGTTGAGGCGCTCAATCTGCGACAATTGTTTGCTGCGGAAAACTCGCGCAAGAAGCTTCGCCAAGCCGGTTATCGGATGGAGTCACATCTGGTGACCTTCCTGATCTTCCAGCTCGCGACGCCGGTCGTGCTGGCCATTGTCACGTTCGTGTACTCTTCAACGGTCTTTGCCGACCGTATTCCGGAATCAATGCGTCTCGTTGTGCCGTTGATCGGTGGGGTGGCCGGCTTTTATCTGCCGAACATGTATCTGACCAACAAGGTCCAGCATCGCCAGAAATCAATCAAAAGTGCCTGGTCTGATGCGCTTGATCTCCTCTTGATCTGTGTTGAATCGGGCATGTCGATTGAAGCTGCGATCGGTCGTGTGTCTCAGGAAATTGGCGCATCATCGGTCCCGCTTGCAGAAGAACTGACCTTGACCAACGCCGAGTTGTCATTCCTTGGGGACAGGCGCAAAGCCTTCGTAAATCTTGGCGATCGGACCGGCCTGCCAACGGTGAAGTCAGTTGTAACCAGCCTGGTCCAGTCTGAACGCTACGGTACGCCGCTTGGCACCGCTTTGCGCGTACTTGCCCAGGAAAACCGTGATGCGCGAATGCAAGAGGCCGAAAAGCGCGCTGCAGCGCTGCCGCCGAAGCTGACCGTTCCGATGGTTTTGTTCTTCCTGCCGGTGATTTTCATGGTCCTGATCGGCCCATCCATTATCCTGGTCATGGGCGTGAAGTAAGTCCCAGGTAAAGCGCGATGAGAATGTGCAGGGGCGGTCTTGCGCTGGCATTTTGCTCATACAACTGAACATCGATCAGCGTTTATGAGATCAGGTTTATGGGAAATGATCTCACGCTGCCTTGAACAGCTGCAAACAAACAATGCCTGCATGATTTTCACCATGCAGGCATTTTATATGTCTGCTATCGCGCTGTGAAGGTCGTTGGCGCGCCAGCTTTTTAGGCTACCCCGCTGTTGGCTGAGGTGCGCCAGGTTTCAACTTCTGCCAGGTGTTGGGCTGTGCCAGCATCTTCTTCAGATAGGCCAGATTAGCCTCCACCGCTGCAGGCGGCAGATCGCGGCTGGCGATTTCCCTGGCTTCATCGAAGCGCCCCTGCAGCCCTACCGATAGCGCCAAGTTCTGGCGAACTCTCGGTTCACTGCCGGACGTCGGCATCGCATCAATCTGCTTGAAGAGCTTCTCAGACTGCGCCAGGTCTCCCTCGAGCAGGTGTGACATGGCCATGTTGTTGAGGATGGATATCTCACCAGGCCGGGATTTGAGCGCGGCTTGATAATAGCTCCGGGCCTTGGCGTGTTTGCCCTGCTGATCAAGGGCGGATCCAAGCGCCGAATAGGTTTTCCAGTCAGCTTTGCCGGTATCGGCGACCCGCTGCAATACAGCCTGACCCCGCGCGGTTTGTCCGGCGATAATCAATTCTTTGCCAAACATGACCTGCAACTGAGTGTCCTTCGGATGCAATTTGGTCAGTTCGTCCAGCACCTGGAGCTGTTTTCCAACCTGGCCAAGCGATTTAAGCCGCCCGGCATATTGCAGGCCGAGGGTCTTGTCACTCTTGTTCGCCTTCCAGCGGTTTCCCACTTCGGCAGTTTCCTTGATGGATACATCGCCTAGCGAAGCCGTTGCCATCGTCCCCGATGGGTTGCCTGAAAGAGATGTGGTTTTGCATGCTGCCAGCGATACCGCTGCTAGGGCCACAAGGCTGAAACGCATGGCCAACTTGAATGGCCGGCGAGTATTTTGATCATGATATATGACGCTCATCTAAGAATTCCCTTACCCGCACAGTGTGCCGGTTTGTTACGCCGTCGCGGTGATCATCACGTACAGTGGTCAATAAATCATTAACCATGTTTGTAATTCCGCCATGCCGTGGCATTTATTGCGATGGTGACCGAACATGCTCTAGATTGGTGCGGTCTTTAAGCGCCCTCCCAAGGAAAATCGGAATGCCTCAATTCGACAAACTTCTGTTGGCGACACGCAATGCCGACAAAGCCATACCCATCTGCTTCGTCAATTCGGCTGAACTGCCGTCGGTACTGGACACCTTGCCACCTGCACGCCGCAAATGGATAAAGGTACAAGGGTTTACAGGCGCATCGCTTCAAACAGTAATTTTGCCGGAGGACGACGGAACGATCGCATCGGTTCTGGTCGGCGCAGGCGACGATCCAGCAGGGCTGGATCCGTTTGCAATAGGCGCGTTGTCGTCCCAGCTTCCAGCAGGTAGCTACGTCCTCGACAATTGCCCGGCAGAGGCCAGGCTCGTGGCCCTGGGGTGGCTGCTCGATGCTTATCGGTTCGATCGCTACCGCAGTGTTACTGCACCTGGCGCGGCACTGGTCTGCCCGCAAGGTGTGAACCGAACCGAAATTTTGCGGATTGCCGGCGCGGTCAAACTGACCCGGGACCTGATCAATACCCCGACGTCGGACATGGGCCCGGCCGAGCTGGAAAAAGCCGCCCGGGATCTGGCCAAGGCCAACAAGGCGAGCGTTCGGGTCACGTCCGGCAAGACACTGGAGAAGGATTTTCCGATGATTCATGCCGTCGGCCGCGCCAGCAGTTCACCGCCGCGGCTGATCGATATATCTTGGGGACCTGCACGGGCAAAGAAAGTGACGTTGGTCGGAAAGGGCGTGTGTTTCGATACCGGCGGTCTCGATATCAAGCCTTCGGCGGGCATGCTGTTGATGAAAAAGGACATGGGAGGAGCCGCCAACGTGCTGGGCTTGGCATCGATGATCATGTCGGCCAGGCTGCGGGTTCGACTGAGAGTACTGATCCCGGCAGTTGAGAACTCGATCTCGGCAAATGCCTTCCGGCCGAGTGATGTTTTACGCAGCCGCCAAGGCTTGACCGTCGAAATCGGTAACACCGATGCAGAAGGTCGTTTGGTGCTGGCAGATGCGCTGGCTCTGGCTGATGCTGAAAAGCCGGATTTGATCATCGATATGGCAACGCTGACCGGTGCTGCCCGGGCGGCCCTGGGCCCCGACCTGCCGCCGTTCTATTGCGACGATGATGAACTCGCCTCAGCCATCGAAAAACATGCCGCTGCAGAGGCGGATCCGCTGTGGCGGCTACCATTCTGGGATGGCTATGAGAGTATGCTCGACAGCAAGGTGGCCGACATCAACAATGTCGGTGGCGGCGGATTCGCCGGCTCGATTACTGCGGGCCTGTTCCTGCGCCGGTTTGTTTCCAAGGCATCCAACTATGTCCATTTTGATATCTACGGCTGGACACCAACGGCCAAGCCTGGCAAGACCCATGGTGGCGAGGCACAGGGTATTCGCGCGCTTTACGCGTTGTTATGCCAGCGGTACGCCCGATGAACCGGACCGCTCAGCACTTGCCAGCCGGTCGCGTTCACGCTTAAATGGTACGGGTCCGTAACAATTGAGTTGAGCGCGTGCGTAAGCGTTCGAAGGTTGGCCCGTCATGGCCCTGGAGTTGACGACAGCGCAGGCGTTGCAGCTTTGGCAGAAAGCCAACCTGCACTTTGTGCGTGATGAAGATCCGGATCTGTCGATGCGCCAGATGTCGATACTGCTGACTGTCTACCTGGAAGCCCCACCGCACACCGTGCGTGGCCTGGCATCCCGGCTCAATGTTTCCAAGCCAGTAATCACCCGGGCACTCGATTCGATGGGCAAACAGAACCTGATATCTCGGCGGCGCGACGATAACGACCGGCGTAATGTACTGATCCAGCGCACCGTTGAGGGGGCCCTGTTCATCGAGCGGCTTGCCGATACAATAATGGCTGTCGCCAGCAGGCAGGAACAGCGTTGATGCCGCCGGACCCCAGATTAAATGCCTATCGTGCCGACATTGCCGATGCCCGTTTGCAGGGTGAGGTGGAGACCGCAAAGTTTGTTGATGGCGAACCACGCCAGATCCTTGCGCCAATTGTCAACGTACATGCCGAGCCGCACGCTGAGGCGCAATGTACCAGTCAGGCCCTGTATGGTGAACGTGTCGCCATATTTGAGGACCGTGAGGGCTGGGCTTGGGGTCAGCTCGAACATGACGGCTATGTCGGTTACCTGTCCGGTGGTGCTCTCAGCGCCGATCTGACAGAGCCCACCCATGCCGTGGCAGTATTATCGACCTATCTTTATGCGGCACCTGGGATCAAGACCCAGCCGGCGGTCGCGGTCTATCTGAATTCGAAACTCTCCGTCAGCGATACCGATGGCGATTTTGCCCGCCTCGCAGATGGACGCTTTGTCTGGGCACGCCATCTGCGCCTACTCGGTGATGAAACGGGTGACCCTGCAAGCGTGGCCGAGCAGTTTCAGCATGTGCCCTATCTCTGGGGCGGCAAGTCGCAGGCTGGTGTCGACTGCTCCGGCCTGGTTCAGCTGAGCTATCATGCAACCGGCCGCGACTGTCCGCGCGATAGCGACATGATTGAGGCCGCAATTGGCGAACCTTTGCTGATCAACGACCTTGCCGGTCTTGAACGCGGCGACCTGGTGTTCTGGAAAGGTCATATCGGCATGATGCTGGATGCAGAACATCTGGTTCATGCAAACGGCCATCACATGAGCACAGTTATCGAGCCGTTGCGTGATGCGGTTAGCCGGATCGGCAAGTTGTTCGGGCCCGTTACCGGCTTCCGCCGGCCGGGAAAACCGAACATCACTGATTGACGACGCCGGCTGGCGCAATTGCATGATCGAGCGCTGCCGCCAGCAGGGCCTTGGTGTATTCAGCTTGTGGACGTTCGAAAATGTTTTCGGCCGGCCCCTGTTCCACCACCAGGCCATTGCGCATGACGACAACATCGTTGGCCAGTGCCCTGACCACCTTCAGGTCATGGCTGATGAACAGGTATGCCAGGTTGTGCCGCGCCTGCAGGTCGCGCAAGAGATCGACAATCTGGGCCTGCACCGACATATCAAGCGCGCTTGTCGGCTCATCCAGCATGACGAATTTGGGTTCCAGCACCATGGCCCGGGCAATCGCGATGCGTTGGCGCTGGCCACCTGAAAACTCATGCGGGTAACGCTCCATGACCGACGGATCGATGCCAACCTCTACCAGCGTCTGGGCGACCCGTTCCAGGCGCTCTGTCTCAGGCATGTCAGGGTTCTGGATCAGTATGCCTTCCTCGACGATCTGACTTATCGACATGCGCGGTGACAGCGATCCGTAGGGGTCTTGAAAGACGATCTGCAGCTCTTTGCGCAGGGGCCGCATGTCACGGCTGTCGAACCCGTTGATATCGCTGCCCAGATAGGCGATGCGTCCTTCGGAGTGAACCAGCCGCATGATGGCAAGGCCAAGGGTTGTTTTGCCCGAACCCGATTCGCCGACCACGCCGAGTGTCTGGCCTTCCCGGACCGCCACATCGACCCCATCGACTGCTTTGACGTGGCCAACCGTGCGTCTGAAAAAGCCGCGTTTGATCGGAAACCAGACCTTTAAAGCATCGGCCTTGATAACGGTCGGGCGTGAATGATCGGCTTGCGGCGGCGCCCCCTTTGGCTCGGCTTCGAGCAACTGCACGGTATAAGGGTGCCGCGGCGCCGTAAACAGCTCGCCAACCGGCCCACGCTCGACGATTTCGCCCTCCTTCATGACACAGACCCGGTCGGCAAAGTGGCGCACGATGCCAAGGTCATGGGTGATCATCAGGATGGCCATGCCAAACTCGGCCTGCAGGTCCTTCAGCAACTTCAGAATTTGCGCTTGCACCGTCACGTCAAGCGCTGTCGTCGGTTCATCGGCGATCAGCAGTTTCGGGTTGTTGGCCAGTGCCATGGCGATCATTACCCGTTGACGCTGCCCGCCTGACAGTTGATGCGGGTAGCTTTGCAGACGGCTTTCGGGATCGCGGATGCCGACCCGGGTCAACAGTTCGATACAGCGGGCCTTGGCCGCCTCGCCGCTCAATCCCTGATGCAGCTCAAGAATTTCACCGATCTGCCGTTCCACCGTGTGCAGCGGGTTGAGTGACGTCATCGGCTCCTGGAAGATCATCGTGATGTCGTTGCCACGAACCTGCCGAAGATCGCCTTCATCGCTGTCGAGCAGTTCCTGGCCTTCGAAGACAATCGAGCCGGATGGGTGATGAGCGGCAGGGTAAGGCAGCAGCTTGAGGATCGACAAGGCGGTGACCGACTTACCCGAGCCCGATTCCCCAACCAGCGCCAGCGTCTCACCGCGCGCGATCGTGAGGTCCACGTCATGCACCGCATGGGTGACATTGCCGGCCTGGCGGAAGTCGACGGCAAGATCCTTGATCTCCAGCAATGTTTCAGCGCTTGCGGTCATGAAAACGTCTTTCTGGGATCGAATGCATCGCGCACCGCTTCACCGATAAACACCAGCAAAGACAGCATTATCGCCACGATCATAAAGCCGGTGATGCCAAGCCAGGGTGCCTGCAGATTGGCCTTGCCCTGAGCCAGCAATTCGCCGAGCGACGGCGAGCCCGGCGGCAGGCCAAAGCCGAGAAAGTCCAGCGACGTCAGCGTCGCGATTGACCCCGAAAGGATAAACGGCATGAATGTGATCGTCGCCACCATGGCATTCGGCATCAGGTGCTTGAACATGATCTTGCGGTCAGAAAGGCCGAGCGCCCGTGCGGCGCGGACATACTCAAAATTGCGCCCGCGAAGAAACTCGGCACGAACCACGCCAACCAGAGCGGTCCAGGAGAACAACAGCAAGATGCCAAGCAGGATCCAGAACGACGGCGCGATAAAGGCGGCCAGGATGATCAGCAGATAAAGCGTTGGTACGGAAGTCCAGATTTCGATGAATCGTTGGAACAACAGATCCGTCCAGCCGCCGAAATACCCTTGCACTGCACCGGCAGCAACGCCGACTATCGAGGAGAGTATCGTCAGGATCAGCCCGAACAGGACCGAAATGCGAAACCCGTGCACCACACGGGCAACCACATCGCGGCCCTGATCATCGGTGCCAAGCCAGTTCATGTTGCCGGCAATGCAGTTCGGGTCTTCAAGCCCGCGAGCCGGATCAACCTTACCGTCTTCGCCCGGCTGTGTGGCCAGTGGGTAACGTGCGCAGGCCTCCACATCACTCAGGCGCCAGACCGGGGGCGAAGGGGCTGGTTTGGGAAGCTCGTTGTTCACCGTCCGGTAGCCGTAGCGGACCGGCGGCCAAATCGTCCAGCCGTTCGCCTCAATCTCCTCTTGAATGAATGGGTCCCGAAAATCGGTTGTGGCCAGAAACCCACCAAACTTTTCCTCCGGATAATCGGCAAACACCGGAAACAGGATCTCGCCCTTGTAGGAGGCGATGATCGGCCGGTCATTGGCGATGAACTCGGCGAACAGGCTGAGAAAGAACAACGCCAGGAAAATCCATAACGACCAGAAGCCGCGCTTGTTGGCCTTGAACAGCTCCCAACGCCGCTGGTTAAGACCGGATAACCTGGGCCGGCGCCGCGCGCCGGTGTCGATTGCAGCATCCGCCATCTACAGGTTCCGCGCTTCAAAATCGATTCGCGGATCGATCCAGGTATAGACCAGATCGCTGATCAGGTTGGTGATCAGCCCGAGCAGGGAAAAGATATAGAGCGTTGCGAAAACGACGGGATAGTCGCGATCGATGATCGACTTGTAGCCGAGGAACCCCAATCCATCGAGCGAGAAGATCGCTTCGATCAGCAGCGAACCTGCAAAGAACGCTCCGATAAAGGCGCCCGGAAACCCGGCAACCACGATCAGCATGGCATTGCGGAAAACGTGACCGTAAAGCACCCGGTTCTCGGTCAGTCCTTTGGCGCGCGCCGTCATGACATACTGCTTCTTGATCTCGTCAAGAAACGAGTTCTTGGTCAACAATGTCATGGTGGCAAAGGACGATACCGCCAACGCCGTCAAAGGCAGTGTCAGATGCCAGGCGTAATCGATGATCTTTTCCCACCAGGACAGATCAGCGAAATTGTCTGATACCAGCCCGCGCAACGGGAACCAGTTGTAAAACGAACCGCCGGCAAACAGCACGATCAACAGGATGGCGAACAAGAACCCGGGAATGGCAAAGCCAACGATGATTGCGCCGGATGTCCAGATATCAAACCTGGACCCGTCCCTCACCGCCTTGGCGACACCGAGCGGAATTGAGATGCCGTAGGACACAAAGGTCAGCCACAACCCGAGCGATATCGATACCGGCAGCTTTTCCTTGATCAGCTGCAGCACCGGCACGTCGCGGAAGTAGCTGTCACCAAAATCGAAGGTGAAATAGCTGGTGATCATCAACAAGAAGCGTTCATGCGCCGGCTTGTCGAAGCCGAACTGTTTTTCCAGCGATTTGATGAATTCCGGGTCCAGCCCCTGGGCACCGCGGTACTTGAATGTCGAACCGCTGCCACCGGCGCCCGCTCCTGGCTGCGTGCCGGCGCCGACCTCGCCACCGGAATTGCCGCCGATCCGCGCGGTGCCGCCGACATCGGTGCCCTGCAGCTGGGCCAGTACCCGCTCAACCGGCCCGCCCGGCGCAAACTGGATAATGACGAAACTAACCAGCATGATGCCGAGCAATGTCGGGATCATCAAGAGAAGTCGCTTCAAGATGTAAGCGCCCATGCGGGTGATTCGCCTCCGTTAAGCGGCAGTTTCAGGAAAAGACCGTTAAACTCAAGGCCCGCGTTTGATCGAGGCGGCCTTGTCTGCATCGATCCACCAGGTATCGAGGATGGCCCGGTTGAAGTTCGGTTTGATCTCAGGTTTGCCAAAGATATCCCAGTGGACCACATTGTGTGCCGCCTTGTACCAATGCGGCACCCACATATGCTGCGCGCGCAGCGCCCGGTCGAGGGCCCGTGCTGCCGTCGTCAGCTCGTCGCGTGACTTTGCCTGCTTGACGTGATCGATCAGAATATCGATTGCCGGTGACTTGATACCCGCCATATTGAAGCTACCGATCAGATCGGCTGTGCTCGACGAAAAGAATGCCTCCAGCTCGACCCCGGGTGTCTCACTCATCGTGAAGCGCTGTGTGGTGATATCGAAATCGAAGTTCTTCAACCGCTCCTGGAACTGCGCACCTTCGACCTGCCGGATCGAGGCATCGACGCCGAGCAGCTTCAGGTTGCGGACATAGGGCGCGATGATGCGCTCGAATGTCGGTGCGAAAATCAGGAATTCAACTTTGAGAACATCGCCTTTGTCGTTGACCAACTGGGTACCGTTGCGTTTCCATCCGGCCTCTTTCAGGAGCTTGTTGGCTTGCCTGAGCAATTTGCGATCCTGTCCGCTACCGTTGCTCACCGGTGGCTCGATCGCCTCCCCGAAAGTTTCTGCCGGCAATTCATCGCGTAACGGTTCAAGCAATGCCAGTTCACCCGCGCTGGGTTTACCTATTGCGCGAATCGTTGAGTTTTCAAAGAAGCTACCTGTGCGTTTGTATAAGCTGAAGAACAGGTTGGCGTTCGACCATTCGAAATCGAAGGCCAGACCAAGCGCCCGGCGGGTTCTGGGATCGGCAAACTTGGCCTTGCGCATATTGAGGAAGAAACCCTGTGCCCCGGATGTCGTTTCATCCGGCATGTCCGCCTTGATCAGCCGTCCCTCTTTCACTGACGCCAGCTCATATTCGGTCGCCCAGTGCTTGGACGTGAACTCCTCACGAAGATCCAGAACACCTGCCTTCAGCGCCTCCAGCTCCGCCGTGCGGTCGCGGAAATATAGTAGCTTGATCTCATCAAAGTTGTGGCGGCCACGGTTAACCGGCAGGTCCTTTGCCCAATAGTCGTCGCGGCGCTCATAGGTGATGAAGCTACCCTGGCTGAATTTCTTGACCCGATACGGGCCGGAGCCGAGCGGCGGTTTCAGGCTCGTCTTCTTGAACTCGTTCTCGGTATAAAAGGCTTTTGAGAAAATCGGCAGAGTTGCGACCTGCATGGGAAGATCACGGACATTCTTGCCCTTGAAGCTGTAGCGGACGGTGTGATCATCAACGGCCTTGCTGGTCTCGACATCGCGCAACAGGACCTGATAGCTGGGATGACCGTCTTTCTTGAGCAACCGGAAACTCTCGGCAACATCATGTGCGGTCACCGGCGTGCCATCGGCAAACCGCGCTTCGGGCCGAAGCGTAAAAGTCACGCTCATGCGGTCGTCGGCAACATCACCATATTTGGCAACGAGCCCATAAACCGCATCGGGCTCATCGAACGCCCGCACCATCAGGCTGTCAAACAACAGGTTCAGGTTTTGGGCTGGATCACCCTTCAAAATGTAGCCGTTGAGGCTGTCAAACGTGATGACCCCGGCAGTGCCAAGCGTCACGATCCGCCCGCCCTTGGGAGCATCCGAATTGACATAGTCGAAATGTTCAAACCTGGCGCGGTACTTCAAATCACCGAACGCCGACAGTCCATGGCGCGGCTCGGCTGCAACGGCTGTCGACAGCAATACAAGGATGCTAAAGAATACACCGCAACGCCTTAAATATTGCATCAGCCTGACTTCACCTTTGCTGCCTTGTCCTTGTCCCACCACCAGATCTGCGGAAAGCCGACGGAGAATTTGGGCAGCTTGTCTGGCCGTCCGTACCGGTTCCATCGCGCTGTGCGTTCGTAGGGTAGATGCCACATCGGCACAACGAAGTGGTTCCACAACAAAACCCGGTCAAGCGCCTTGCTGGCCGCCACCAGTGCCTTGCGATCCTTGGCATAAATTAGCCGTTCGATCAGCTTGTCGATCGCCGGGTCCTTGATGCCAACCATATTGCGGCTACCTTCCCGGTCAGCTGCCTGGCTGCCCCAATAATCGCGCTGCTCGTTGCCCGGCGACAGGCTTTGCCCCCAGCCACTGACAATGATGTCAAAATCGAAACCCTGGGTCCGGCGCTCATACTGGGCAGAGTCGATGGTGCGAACATTGGCCTTGATCCCGAGCTTCTTCAGCTGTTGCACGAAAGGCAGCATGATGCGCTCGAACGTCGGCGCATAGAGCAGGATCTCTGTCTCGAATTTCTCACCCTTGGTATTGACCAGAGTGCGGTCGCTGCCAGCCTTCCAGCCGGCATCTTTCAACAGGCTGAAAGCCTTGCGCAGGTTCTTGCGCCGGTCCTGTGGGGTCTTGTTCACCGGGTTCTGATACTCGCTCGTGAACACTTCTTCGGGAATTTGCCCCTTGAATTCATTCAGCACTGCCAATTCGTCCGGGCCCGGCAATCCGGTCGCGGCCAGCTCGGAATTGGCAAAAAAGCTTGATGTCCGCTGATATTGGCTATGGAACAGATTGGCATTCGCCCATTCAAAATCGAAGACATAGTTGAACGCCAGACGCACCTTCGGGTCGGCGAACTTCTCGCGCCGCGTATTGAGGACAAAGGCCTGCATGGGCTCGGGATTACCGAGCCTGATTTCCTCGCGCACGACATCCTGGCGTTCGACGGCCGGGAAGTCATAGCCGGTTGCCCAGACTTTTGCGATGTTCTCGGTCCGCCAATCATACTGGTCCGCCTTGAAGGCCTCAAAGGCAACGGTTGAATCGCGGAAGTAGAACTGTGTCATTTCATCGAAATTGTTTTGCCCGCGTTGCACCGGCAGATCACGTCCCCAATAATCCTCAACGCGTTTGACGGTGATCGATTGCCCGGGTTTGACATCGGACACCTTGTAGGGCCCTGAGCCAAGAGGAACTTCAAGCGTCGTTCCCTTGATATCTCGTTGCGTACCGCCTGCGTCTTTGCCGGTCCACCATTTCTTTGACAACACCGGCAGCTGTCCGCTGATCTGCGGCAGCTCCCTGTTGCCCATTTCAGAGAAAGTCAACATGACCTCGTGATCGCCGGTTTGTTCAGCCTTTACGACATTCTTGTAATAGAACGCATACTGAGGGTGAGCTTGCTTGAGAGAGTCAAGGCTCCAGATCACATCTTCCGGCGTAATTGGTGTGCCGTCATGAAACCGGGCCTGTTTGCGCAGCCTGAAGGTCACGCTGGAATAGTCATCGGGGTGTTTGACCGCTTCTGCGATCAACCCGTAATACGAACTCGGCTCGTCGCTGGATGACGACAGCAGTGATTCGTTTGTCCAGGCCATCAAAAAAGCTTTCTCGCCCTTGTAGCTGTACAGATTGAGCGAGTCGAATGAGCCTATCGAGCTGCGCCGGACCCGGCCACCTTTCGGTGCATCTGGATTGACATAGTCGAAATGTTTGAAATTGGCCGGGTACTTCAGGGCGCCAAACAGCGAAAGACCGTGCCGCCACTCGTTGCCGCTCGCCAAGGCACCGGAGATGCCGATCATATTGAGGCCGGCGGATCCACCGATCGCGCTGAGGGCCTGCAGAACAATTCGCCGTGTTGGTTGCACGCGCAGTTCTCCTTTGTTCATCCCGCCCGGTCAAATCTATGCCACGAAACAAATCACCGGCGGAAGCCCCGCCGGTGTGAAATCTTTGTAAGGTTGATGTGAGGAGCGCCGGCTATTCCGTAGGCAGCGGCTTGGGATCGTCGCTCAGCGTGCGTAAGTAGGCGATAATATCGGCCCGCTTGGAGTCGTCCTTGACGCCGGCATAGCCCATTTTCGTACCTGGAATAAAGGCTTTGGGTTTCAACAAGAACGCGTTCAGCGCCTCATAGCTCCAGTTTTCCGATGATTTGTCCTTGAACGCGGCCGAATATTTGTAGCCGTCAACTGCAGCAATGCCATTGCCAACAATGTCCCAAAGGTTCGGGCCGGCCTTGTTCGCCCCGCCATTGGTCCAGTTGTGGCACGCCTTGCAGGCTTTCATCGCATCAGGGCCATTGTCAGCGTTTGCCGATGCCATCAATGTGGCGATTGACACTGTGGGGGCCGTTTCAGCTTCCGTCTCGCCTGATCCCGTCGCCGCTTCGGCAACTTCAATTAACATGCCCGGCTTTTCCGGCGCATCCGCGTGATAAATCACGCCCGCCAGCTCATTCAAGCCGAACACCACGAGGGCTGTGCCCAGAACTGCCCCGGCGATTTTATTGATCTCAAAACTGTCCATTTGCTGCACCCATTCCCTCAAACAAGCCAATGTCGCGTGTGCCCCCACAAAGGCCATTCCACGCTGGATTAGGCGCGGAAACTAATTGTTTCTCTAGCCTACTGCAATACGTATAACAGCCGCATGTGCAATTTGCCGCGCCACGACAATTATGGGCTGTAATCGCCAGCGATGGTAACCCCGGACACTTCAAATACGATCGTAATTGTCCCAGCCCGCATGTCATCCACGCGGTTGCCGGGAAAACCGCTTGCCGATATCTGTGGCCAGCCGATGATTATCCACGTCTGGCGCCGGGCCATCGAGGCCCGGGTCGGACCGGTTCTGGTCGCCGTTGCCGAACAGGAGATCGTTGACGTCGTTGCTGCAGCCGGCGGCGATGCCGTTGTGACCGACCCGGATCTGCCGTCAGGCTCAGACCG
>JABDJG010000342.1 GCA_013002595.1 Hyphomicrobiales bacterium
GAAATCTACTCGACCGCCGGTGGTTTTGATCTGCTGGTGAAGTTCTATCTGAACGACGATGACGATGTCGGCCACTTCATCAACCAGCAGGTCCATTCGATCCCAGGCGTGAAAGACACCTACACGATCGTCACCTACCGGGCGTTTTGATCTACCCGTCGTAATCCACAACCAGCTTTTCCGTTTTAGGGTGTGACTGGCACGTCAGGATGTAGCCTGCCGCGATTTCATCGGGCTCTAGGCCGTAGACCACATCCATCGACACTTCGCCTTCGATCAATTTGGCCTTGCAGGTGCAGCACACACCGCCCTTGCAGGCAAACGGCACATCGATGCCGGCCGCATGGGCCGCATCCAGAATGGCCGTGCCGCTGAGCGGAACGGCAATCTGCGTGCGCCGGCCGCGATAAACGATATCGACTTCTGCGGCATCGCCGCTGTCCTCGGGCTCAGTGGCCAGGGCACTGGCATGTGGCCGGTCGCCAAAGCTCTCGATCTTGATCCGGTCCGGCGCCATCCCAAGGCCTTCGAGCGCTGCGGTACCACCGTCCATGACCGGGCCGGGGCCACAGATAAAAGCCCAGTCGAGACGCTCCAGATCAACGAGTTGCGTGACAAGCTCGGCAATTTTGTCTTGCGTCAAAAGTCCGCTGAACAGTTCCGTGCTGGCGGCTTCATCGGACAGCACATGGAAAATACGCAACCGGTCGATGAACCGGTCCTTCAAATCCGCCAGCGTGCCCAGGAAAATGATATCGCGCTGGCGCCGGTTGCCGTAGATCAGCGTAACCTCGGCGGCCGGTTCCACAGCCAGGATCGTTGCGATGTTGGAGATCACCGGGGTGATGCCCGAGCCCGCCGCAATGAACAGATAGCGCTTGGGCTCGTCTGCCTCGAGCGGGGCATGAAACCGCCCCATCGGCGCCATCACGTCGATCTTGTCACCTGCCTTGAGGTTGTCGTTGACAAAACCGGAGAACCGCCCGCCCGGCAGCTTCTTGACGCAGACCCTCAGCTCACCGGCATCGGGCGCCACACATACAGAATACGGACGCCGCAGATCATGCCCGTCGATCGCGGTGCGCAAGGTCAGATACTGGCCTTGCGTAAACCGGTAGGCCTCGGCCAGATCGTCCGGTACGACAAAGGCAACAGAGGTCGCCCCCTCGGTTTCCTTGCGCACGTCACTGACGGTGAGTGTATGAAATTGCGGCCGCGCCATCGTTCACCTTGCTCAGATGCACTTGAAATGATCAAACGGCTCACGGCAGGCAAGACACCGCCACAGCGCCTTGCAGGCCGTCGACCCAAATTCGGAGACAAGCTCTGTATCGCTGGCGCCGCAGTGCGGACACGCGACCGCGTCTGCTTCTTCAAATAGTGCCCGCTTGCCGGCCGCTTTGGCCGGCGGCGCAATGCCATATCGCCGAAGGTTCTCTTTGCCTGCATCTGTCATCCAGTCCGTCGTCCATGGCGGTGACAGCGACACCTTCAATCGCGCATCTTTGAGGCCGGCATTATCCAGTGCCGCGCGAATATCCTGTTCGATCTGCTGGCCGGCCGGACATCCGCTATAGGTCGGCGTGATCACCACTTCCAGGCCGTCATCATTCAGCATGATCTCGCGCACGATCCCCAGGTCGACGACCGAGATGACCGGGATTTCCGGATCCATGACACCATAGAGCGCCTGCCAGGCAGCATGAAGGTCTCGGTTTTGCATGCACTGCGCCATCGCTACCATTTGGCCTCCGGATCACTGCGGGCGATCGATTGCATTTCACCTAGTATGTAGCTCAAACGCTCGGTGTGCTGTCCCTGCCGGCCACCCGACGGCATCCAGTCATCTTCAGGTATTGCCAGCGTGGCGCGCTCAAGGACGCTGCTCACCGACGTCATCCATTCTACCTTGACGTCCTCAAATGCCGGAAGGATACCAGCCGCAATCAACCGCTGATCGATCTCGTCGGCCATGAACAGTTCATGGACATAGGGCCACAGCGCGGCAAGGCCGGTTTGACAGCGCTTGTGGCTTTCCTTCGTGCCATCTCCCAGCCGCACGACCCATTCTCCGGCATGGCGCACATGGTAGGCCATCTCGCGCTCAGCCTTGGCCGCGATCTCGGCAAGTTCGCCCTCGCCTTCAGCTTCCATGCCCGCATAAAGCGCCCGGGCATATGTTGCGTAAAACAGCTGCCGCAGCATAGTCTGGGCGAAGTCGCCATTGGGCTGTTCGGCCAGCAGGCAATTGCGAAATTCGCCCGCCTGCCGGAAGTAGGCAAGCTTGTCCTCATCACGGCCCTTGCCTTCAAGCCGGCCGGCATAATCCAGAAACAGCCGCGCCTGCCCGATCAGATCGAGAGCATGGTTTTGTAGGGCAATGTCCAGTTCTACTGTCGGCCCATGCGAAGTCCAGCCAGACAATTGCTGACCAAGGATCAGCGCGCTGTCGCCTAGCCGAAGCGCGACTTCGAACAGATCGGCATCGTCGGCTTTAGATCTGGCCTGCTCTGCAGCGGCGGCCATCACCTAGATGAACTCCACATCGTCGGGCACCTTGTAAAAGGTCGGATGCCGGTAAACCTTGTTGTCGGCCGGATCATAAAGCTCGCCCTTGTCGGCCGGCGCAGAGGCGGTTATCTCGGCTGACGGCACAACCCAGATCGATGAACCCTCGCCGCGCCGGGTATAGACGTCACGGGCATTCTCCAGCGCCATCTTGGCGTCAGCAGCATGCAGCGATCCGGCATGGACATGCGACAAGCCCTTCTTCGAGCGGATGAAAACTTCAAACAGCGGCCAGGTTTGATCGGTTGCCATATCGCTATGCCGCCTTCCTGGCTGAGCGTGCACGCTCCTTGGCGGCGAACGCGACGGCCGCTTCGCGCACCCAGGCGCCGGCCTCGTGTGCGTCCCGGCGGTGCGCCAGGCGTTGCCGGTTGCAGGGCCCGTGACCCTTGACCACCGACCAGAACTCATCCCAGTCGATCTCACCGACCTGCCAGTGGCCGCTCGCCTCGTCAAACCTCAGATCCGGATCGGGAATGGTCAAGCCCAGCGCCTCGGCCTGCTTGACCGTCATATCGATGAATTTCTGGCGCAATTCGTCATTGGAGAACAGTTTGATCCTCCAGGCCATGTTCTGCATCGAATGCACGCTTTCACCATCGGGCGGACCGAACATCATGACCGATGGCCACCACCAGCGGTTCAGCGCATCCTGCGCCATCCGCTTTTGCGCATCGGTGCCTTTGCTGAGCGCCATCATCAGCTCAAAGCCCTGGCGCTGATGGAAACTTTCTTCCTTGCAGATCCGCACCATCGCCCGCGCATAAGGCCCATACGAACAGCGGCATATCGGGATCTGATTGACAATCGCTGCCCCATCGACCAGCCAGCCAATGGCGCCGACATCGGCCCAGGTGAGCGTTGGATAGTTGAAGATCGAGGAATATTTCGCGGTACCGTCGAGCAGTTGCTGCTCAAGTTCATCGCGCGATACGCCGAGTGTTTCGGCCGCTGAATAAAGGTAAAGCCCGTGCCCCGCCTCATCTTGCACCTTGGCCATCAGGATCACTTTGCGGCGCAGCGACGGCGCGCGTGATATCCAGTTGCCTTCCGGCTGCATGCCGATGATTTCCGAATGGGCATGCTGCGAGATCTGCCGCACCAGGGTCTTGGCGTAGGCCGCCGGCATCCAGTCCTGCGGTTCAACCTTGCCATCAGCGCCGACATGGCGATCAAAGGCGTCCAGATCACCTTGAGAACCGGCTTCCATTGATTGCATCATTGGCCTCCAAATAGATTGAGTTCCATAATATGACACACTTTTCGTGATCAAACAATAAAAAGTGTATCATATTGCAATCCCAACCACCGACCTGATACGAAACTTGCCGCACAATTCAATTCACCGTATCACTTTCAGCCGGAGGTGTTTCATGAGCACGACAAAACAAGCCCAGGCAGCCGCAGAACGCTATGCCAAAGATATGTGGCACCGCGACACGGCGAGCCAGCAGTTGGGCATGCAGATCATCTCCATCGCGCCGGGCGAGGCCGTCGTTACGATGACAGTCCGTGATGACATGTTGAACGGGCACGGCATCTGCCACGGCTGTTTCATTTTTGCCCTCGCCGATTCAGCTTTTGCCTTTGCCTGCAACTCCTACGGGCCGATGACGGTGGCCGCCGACTGCCAGATATCGTTCCTAAGACCGGTGCCGCCCAAAGCCCAACTTACCGCCCGGGCAACGGAAACCTACCGGCGCGGCCGAAATGGGGTTTATGATATTGAAGTCAACCAGGCTGATGGTGAGACTGTCGCCGTATTCCGCGGCAAATCGCGCGAAGTCGGTGATCGCAACGGTCAAGATGGAGGGCCATCGAAATGAAGCTGAAACCGGCAGCCGAACTGGCCGCAGATCCCTCAACCCTTGATCCGATCGAAACCGCCAGCCGTGATGAAATCGAGGCGCTGCAATTGAGCCGCATGCGCTGGTCGCTGCAGCACGCCTACAACAACGTGCCCCACTACCAAACCGCGTTTGAGAAAAATGGCGTAAGCCCCGACGATCTCAAGCAATTATCCGATCTTGCCAAGTTCCCGTTCACCGCCAAGAACGTCCTGCGGGAAAACTACCCCTTCGGCATGTTTGCCGTCCCGCGCGAGCAAATCATCCGCATTCACGCATCCTCCGGCACGACCGGCAAACCAACCGTCGTCGGCTACACCCAGAACGACCTCAACATGTGGGCCGATTGTGTTGCCCGCTCAATGCGCGCATCTGGCGCCCGCAAGGGCGATATCGTTCACATCTCCTATGGCTACGGCCTGTTCACCGGCGGCCTCGGCGCCCACTACGGCGCCGAAAGGCTGGGATGCACCATCATCCCCGTGTCCGGCGGCATGACCGCACGCCAGTTGCAGCTCATCCAGGATTTCAAGCCGCGGGTCATCATGGTCACGCCGTCATACCTGCTCAACATCCTTGATGAAATGGCGACCCAAGGTGTTGCACCCGAAGATACCTCATTGGAGATCGGCATATTCGGTGCCGAACCCTGGACCAACGAGATGCGGCAGCAGATCGAGCAACGCGGCTCGCTGCATGCTGTCGACATCTATGGCCTGTCTGAAGTCATTGGACCCGGCGTTGCCAACGAGTGCATTGAAACCAAGGATGGCCTGCATGTGTGGGAAGATCATTTCTACCCCGAAGTCATCGACCCGCTGACCGGCGAGGTCCTGCCCGATGGCGAAATTGGCGAACTGGTCTTCACATCGCTCACCAAGGAAGCGTTCCCGATCGTCCGCTACCGCACCCGCGACCTGACCCGCCTGATGCCGGGCACTGCTCGGTCCATGCGGCGGATGGAAAAGGTCACCGGCCGGTCAGACGACATGCTGATCATCAAGGGTGTCAACCTGTTCCCAACCCAGATCGAGGAAATCCTTGTCAAGATCCCCGAAGTTTCCCCGCATTACCAGCTTGAACTGTACAAGGACGGCAACCTTGATGCCTTGAAAGTCCATTGTGAACTCGCCCCAAAGGCCGGCGATGACGCAGCCGACAACGCCCGGCGCAAGCTGGCGCAACAGGTGAAGGACAACTTCGGCATCTCGGTTGAACCGGTGATCCACGAAGCTGGCGCCGTCGCCCGGTCCGAAGGCAAGGCCAAGCGCGTGATAGATTCGCGCTGATGGACAAGACGGCGACAACCGAGCCTGACAATACAGCCGCGCTGCTGGCCGATGTCGATCCGCGTGCCGGCCCGCTCATCATCACCATGTTTGGCGATACGATTGCGCCGCACGGCGGCAGCATCTGGCTCGGCAGCCTGATCGGTCTGATGTCACATTTCGCTATCTCCGAACGGCTCGTGCGCACGGTCGTGTTCCGTCTTGCCCGCGATGGATGGTTCGAGACCCGGAGTGCCGGCCGGCGCAGTTTTTATGAACTGACACAACAGGCCCGCACGACATTTGACGACGCCGACCAACGCATCTACACCGCATCCTTGCCGTCCTGGGATGGCAGCTGGACGCTGGTCCAGGCCCTGCCCGACCTGCCCGCCAAGGACCGTCAGCAATTACGCGACACGCTCAAGTGGTATGGCTTCGGTCAATTGTCGCCGACCCTGATGATCCACCCGCGCACCAGCAATCCGGCACCTTTCAATGGCGCCAGCCATGCCGGCTCGGTTGTCTTTCAGGCCCGCCAGGAGGATTTCGCCGGCACGGCCTCACCCACCGACATTGCCGGCGCAGCCTGGAATATCGCCGGCCTCAGTTCAGCCTACGCGGCCTTGATCAAACGCTTTGGCCCTTTCCTCAAGGCCATCCCCGCCACCCCGGCTCACTGTTTTGTTCTGCGCACGCTTTTGATCCATGAATACCGGCGGATCCTGTTGAAAGACCCGCAGCTGCCAGCCGCATTGACGCCGCCCGACTGGCCCGGCGGCGAAGCCCGCAGCCTGGCAGCCGAACTCTATCATCTGGTGACACCTGCCACCGATGAGTTCGTTGCACAAAATATGGAATGCTGGTCCGGCGATTGCCCAGCTCCAGCACCGGCTTACCACGAGCGTTTTGCCGACGACCATGAGCCATTAGCGGTTGGCGAACCGCGCACACACCGTTAGGCTGGTGTCATGCGAAATCTTTCCTTGACCCTTTTGTTTCTGGTGACTGCAATCACGAGTGCACTCGCTGGTGACAGCGCCGAGCGCCGCATCATCGGCTTTTCGCCGGACGGCAAGTGGTTCGCCTTCGAACAGTTCGGCATCCAGGATGGATCCGGGTACCCCTATTACGAAATCTTCATCATCGATCTCGACAACGATAAATGGGCATCAGGCACACCGGTGCGAATTCGCATCGACGAAGAAAACGCCACGCTGCACCAGGCCCGTGGCCAGGCCCGCGTTAAAGCTGCCCCTCTGCTTGCCAAACTCAGGATCATCGACCAGGGCCGCCTTATCGCCAGCAACCCGGTTACCGAAGTTGCCGCCGACAGGTCAGAAATTACATTTCAGGCACACATGAATTTGTCGGGCCTGGATTACCGCTATCGCGTCAAGCTTGAGCAGTTCGACTTGCCCTCAGAGCCGTTGTGCAAGGACCTTGGCGTCCAGACAAAGGGCTTTGCAATTTCGATATCCAAAGCTGACCAGCCACCCACACAAGCTTATCGCGACACCGCGTTGCCCAAATCCAGAGGTTGTGCCAGCCGTTATGCCATTGCCGATGTCATTGCCGCCAACAACCCAGGGCGGCCAAACCGGTTTGTGGTGCTGATTCACACCTTCGCATTCGGCTTTGAAGGCCCCGACAGCCGGTTCATTGCTATTCCGGTGACGGCACCTTGACGCGTTGAGCGGACGCATCGCGTCTGCTAGAGCATGTTTTGCTTATACGGAATCATTTGACCGGGTTTTCGCG
>JABDJG010000348.1 GCA_013002595.1 Hyphomicrobiales bacterium
GCTCGAATAGAACGGT
The DNA here is from genome assembly GCA_013002595.1 of Hyphomicrobiales bacterium. GTDB lineage: Bacteria > Pseudomonadota > Alphaproteobacteria > Rhizobiales > Aestuariivirgaceae > JABDJG01. The sequence goes on from JABDJG010000348.1 coordinate 17, forward strand.
TCGAACACATGGGGCAGCAGATCGTTGGGGATGACGCTGCCGGTATTGTGAACATTGACCTCAAGCGGAAGGGAAATGCGCTCACGGCCACCTGGAACGGCCAGCTTGATGCCGGGCCGGTAGGCCGTGGTGAGCGTAATCTGGCCATCATGGCCGGCATCACAAATGGCCTCAGCCGCATTCTTCACCAGGTTAAAAAACACCTGGACGAGTTGATCGCGGTTGCCCAGCACCAAGGGGAGAGACGGGTCGTATTGCTCGTGGATCGTTATCTCGCGGGCAACGCCGGTTCTGGCCAGCGTCTTGACGTGATCGAGGACCGCATGAATGTTGATGGCAACCCTGTCAATCGGCCGCTCGTCGCTGAAGATCTCGAGCTGATCGACAAGGCCGCCAATCCGGTCGGTCTCATCGCGGATCAGGTGGGCAAGGGCCAGGTCATCGCCGGTCACCGCCGGCTCGATAAGCTGGGCAGCACCGCGAATGCCCGATAGCGGGTTCTTGATCTCATGGGCGAGCATGGTGGCCAGCCCGCTGACGGTCCGCGCTGCGCCGCGATGGGTCAGCTGCTTGTCGATCTTTTGCGCCATCGACCGGGTGAGAACCTGCAAGAGGACGCAGCCCGGCTCATCGAGTACGACAGCGGCCTGAATATCGACCAGCCGCTCGCCGCCGCTGCGCGGTGTACCGACCAGCACTTCATATTCGTTGGCGCTTGCCTCATCGGCGCGCACGGCGCTGATCAAACCGAACACCGGACTGGTCGAGGGGATGATATCGGTGATGCTCATGGCCTGCAGCATCTTCAGGCTGGTCTGGAAGAACTGCTCGGCGGCCATGTTGGCAAAGACAATGGAGTTGGCCGCGTCCAGCACGACCAGCGGATTGGGCATCGCCTGCAGGATCGCCTGGGCGGCGACCGACCGCGGCGCCATCGACATCACAGTATCGCTCATCAGGCTGCCTCCTGCTCACACTCGAGCAGTCGGGCAAAGCAATCGCCAAGCCGGTGGCGGACCTTGCCTGGATCCGCTTCTCGAACAAGGCTTGAGCGCCATGCTGCCCCGGTTTCAGCGTCAATGTGACCGGCTTCTACCCAGCGGGTCACATACCAGCCGAGATGCTTGCGGGCGATCCTTACACCATGATCCGCGCCATAGAGCTGGAGGATGTCTTCATAATGACGCTCGATGACGCCGAACTGCTGGCGCATGGACAAGGGCGGTGTGCCGGTGTCGGCCTCAAGGGCGCGGCCAAGCTCACCGATCACCCATGGGCGGCCATAGGCGCCGCGGCCGATCATGGCACCATCGGCGCCGGACTGGTCGAGCATTTCGCGCAAGCCGTCAACATCGGTGCAGTCACCGTTGGCGATCAGGGGGATCGAGATTGCCGATTTCACCTCCCGGATGGCGGGCCAGTCGGCTGCACCTTTGTAAAACTGACAACGGGTGCGGCCATGGACAGTGATCATGGCAACGCCGGCTGCCTCGGCGCGGCGGGCGAGTTCGGGCGCGTTCCGGGTCGAATCGTCCCAGCCCAGGCGCATCTTGAGCGTGACCGGGACCTGAGCGGCCCCGACCGTCGCGGTGATCAGCTGTTCGGCGTGGTCGAGATCGCGCATCAGAGCCGAACCGGACAAGGCGCCGGTCACCTCACGGGCCGGACAGCCCATGTTGATGTCAATGATATCGGCGCCAAGGTCCACAGCAACGCGGGCCCCCTCGGCCATCCAGCGGGCCTCGCGCCCGGCCAGCTGCATGACGAACGGATCGACCTTGTGCCGGCCTTTGCTGCGCAGCACCATGTCCTTGCGTTCCGAGACCAGCTGCTCGCTGGCAATCATTTCAGAAACCACCAGTCCGGCCCCGGTTCGATGCGCGGCAACACGAAAGGGCTCGTCGGTCACCCCCGACATGGGAGCAAGAAACACGCGGTTTCGCGTGGTGACGGATCCAATCTTGATGCTCATTGAATGTGCAGACAGCCTATGTTGCCTAATTTTTGTGCAACATAAGGGTCTGATGACGGCAATGCAACCGTTTGCATCGCTTGATGCTTACCAAACGCGGCGGGTTATTCCGGTCCACAAATAGCCCCACAAGGTCGGGTGATACCACTGAAATGAAGGCAAATGGACCTTGCGTGGTATCAGCTTGCCGGCAACGGCATCTTCGATGGCTTTGACCGCCAATGGACGGGCAGCGACGGCCAGGACATGGTGATAGGTGGTGATGTTGTTGTCCGGCGGCATCGCGCAACGCTCCTGATAGAGCACATCGCCGGTGTCAACGCTCTCATCGACCAGATGCATGGTGACGCCAAGGTTTTCCGCATCACCGGTTGCAAGCGTCCAATAGGCGCCGTTCATCCCGCGGTATTTGGGGGTAATGCCGGGATGGTAGTTGATGAATGGCGCATCGATGCACGAAAGTGTCTCTTTCTTGATGATACGGGCGCCAACGACCATGACAGCGTCGGGTTTGATGGCCTGAAGCGCTTGCCGGCACGCGGCCGAATTGACCGAAACCACATCGATGATCTCACAGCCGGCCGGTTGGCCGGTATTTGCGCCGGCACTTGCGACGATCGCCTTTCGTTGCCGCTCGCTGCGTTTACTGATCACCTTGGACAGAAAACTGAAGGCGACCTGCCCTGCCACCGTGATGACGCCCAGACGTTTCATGCGGCGTTTGAGGAACAGCCCCTTTGGTTCAGCCTCCTCGCGAATGACAATGATCGGCCCGAACCGTTCCACCAGCGCGTTGGCGATGATCCAGTAGAGCGGTCCGCCGCCGGTGATGAAGACAATTTTGGCATTGGGCTTTGATGTCATTTCAGTCCTCCCGGCAATCAGCAGTGCCTATCATCGGCGCTCTAAGATTTGGTGTATTGCCGGTGCCGCGGTGCGCTGTTACACCGGCGCAACGATAATGGGCGCCGAACACAATGGGCGCTAAGGGATTGAGGATTGAATGTCGGGTCCGACCACAGCTGCGGTGATTGTTGCTGCCGGTGCCGGTTTGCGCGTCGGTGGCGAGCTGCCCAAGCAGTATCAGATGCTGGCCGGCCAAAGCGTGCTGGCCCGTTCGATCAAGGCGTTTGCCGATCACCCGGGCATCGCGCATGTACAGGTCGTGATCGGTGCCGATCATTCTCAACTGTATGATGCAGCGACAAATGGGCTGGACCTGCCGGCTGCAGTGATTGGCGGCGAGACGCGTCAGGCATCGGTAAAGGCCGGCCTTGAGGCGCTTGCATCACTCGCCCCCGACTATGTCCTCATTCACGATGCGGCCAGGCCGTTTGTCTCGCCAGACATCATCTCACACGTCATTGCCAACCTCGACCGTCATGACGGCGCCCTGCCCGCCCTGCCCCTCGTCGACACGATCAAACGGGCAAACGGCAGTGTCATCACTGAAACGGTCGATCGAAAGGCACTCTATGCAGCCCAGACGCCGCAAGGGTTTCACTATGGCAAGATCTGCGGGGCACACGATGCAGCCAGCAACGACAGTGATGCAGAGTTCACCGATGATGCCTCGATTGCCGAGTGGGCCGGCCTTAGTGTCGTCCTGGTGGCGGGTGCTGCACAAAATCGCAAACTGACGACGGCGGATGACATGACACAGGCAGAACAGATGCTGACAAACACCTTACCCGATATCCGGGTCGGGCACGGCTATGACGTGCATGCATTCGAAGCGGGTGATCATGTGATCCTGTGCGGGGTCAAGATACCGCACGATGCAAAACTCAAGGGACATTCAGATGCAGATGTCGCCATGCACACACTGACCGATGCCATTCTCGGCGCGATCAGCGAGGGAGATATCGGCGCGCATTTTCCGCCAAGCGATGATCAGTGGAAGGCAGCTGACTCTGCCATTTTCCTGCGTGAAGCAGCCCGGCTGGTGGCTGAGCGCGGCGGTTTGATCGCGCACTGTGACCTCACGATCATCTGCGAGGCGCCCAAGCTGCGCCCGCATGTCGATGCGATGCGCCAGTCGCTGGCGGACATTCTGGGCCTGCCGGCCGGCCGGGTGAGCGTCAAGGCAACGACAAGTGAAAAACTCGGCTTCACCGGTCGCCGGGAAGGCATCGCAGCGACCGCGACGGCGACGGTTCGATTGCCGATCGAGTAGCACCGGATTGCTGAAATTTACAGGAAACACCTCCCATGTTTGACCGTGACACCGTAATGGCCGTGAAGGACGTCCTCGATCTGGCCCGCGAGGGTGGACTGATGGTGGCGACCGCTGAAAGCTGTACAGGCGGGCTGATCGGTGCGGCGTTGACCAGTGTGGCGGGATCGTCGGATGTCGTTGAGCGCGGCTTCATCAGCTATTCCAATGAGGCCAAGATGGAACTGCTTGGCGTTACCGAGGATGCCTTGCAGCTGCATGGTGCCGTCAGCGAAGTGGTGGCGCGGGCAATGGCCGAAGGGGCGCTGGCGCACTCACGGGCCGATATTGCGGTGTCGGTGACCGGGATTGCCGGGCCAGGCGGCGGCACCAAAGACAAACCGGTCGGCCTGGTTCACCTGGCCTGCGCGCGGCGCGAGAATGAGACGGTTCACCGCAAATTGCTGGCAGGTGATATCGGACGTGATCAAATCCGTCACGAAGCGCTGATGGAAGCGCTCTATCTGATCAAATCACAGATTCTGACGGGCAGCCTGCTGGCCTGACGGGCCGTACAGCTCGTGGGCGCGGCACTCAAATGCCGCCATCATCTTGCGGGTGGCGTGCTCGAACATCGAAGACATGACAAACTGCATCGTCCGGCGGCTCATTTCGTACTCGATCGAGAATTCGACATCGCATTGACCGGTTTCAGGCAAATCGACAAACCGCCAACGGTTCTCCAATTGCTTGACAGGCCCTGAATTGGAGACCGCGCGGATCGTCATGTCTTCCGCATTGGCCAGGACCTCGCTGACGAACTCGATATCCATCTTGAGCTTGTCATAGATGATCCGCAGAGAGGCCGTACACGCGGTAATGCCGGTCCCGTCGTCGTTCTCGTTCCAAATGCGGGCTTCGGTGCACAGCGGCACGAACTCTGGATAGTTGGCGATATCGCTGGTCAGATCGAACAACTGGCGCGCCGAATAGGGCATCCGGCGCACGATATCGAATTTGGCCATCGGGTTACCGTGGCTTGAGGACAGCTTGCGCGGCGCGGGCGCCCTGGAGGCGGGCGAAGTCATCGCCGGCATGGTGCGACGAGCGGGTGAGCGGGCTTGATGAAACCATCAGGAACCCCTTGGCATAAGCGCTCTTGGATAACGCCTCGAACTCTTCGGGTGTCCAGAACCGGTCGATGGCGGCGTGTTTGCGGGTCGGCTGGAGGTACTGGCCGATGGTCATGAAGTCGATATTGGCGGCGCGCATGTCGTCCATGACCTGCAACACCTCGTTGCGCGCTTCGCCGAGACCGACCATGAGGCCGGACTTGGTGAACATCTGCGGATCGAGTTCCTTGACCTTCTGCAAGAGACGCAGCGAATGGAAGTAGCGGGCGCCGGGGCGAATATTCAGATAGAGCCGCGGGACGGTTTCCAGGTTGTGGTTGAAGACGTCGGGCCGGGCTTCAACGACCATCTCCAAAGCGCCGTCCTTGCGCAGGAAATCTGGCGTCAGCACCTCAATCGTGGTTTCCGGTGACTGGCGCCGGATGGCACGAATGACCAGGGCAAAATGACGGGCGCCGCCGTCATCAAGATCATCCCGGTCAACCGAGGTGATCACGGCGTGCTTAAGGCCCATCTTGGCCACGGCATCGGCGACCCGCTCGGGTTCACCGGTGTCGAGCGCATCGGGGATGCCGGTGCGCACATTGCAGAATGCGCAAGCCCGCGTACAGGTGTCGCCCATGACCATGAACGTTGCGTGTTTCTTCGACCAGCATTCACCGATGTTGGGGCACCCGGCCTCCTCGCACACAGTGACCAGCCGGTTTTCCTTCACCAGTTTGCGGGTCTCCAGATAGGCCGCAGACCCGGGTGCCTTGACCCGGATCCAATCCGGCTTGCGCTGGATCGGATTGTCGGGCCTGTGGGCCTTTTCCGGGTGCCTGGGGCGTTCGCTATCAGTGGTTTCGAGGACGGTGGTCATGGGGTGCCGTTCAGCGTGACTTAATCAACCGGTAGCCGTAGATCAGCAAGCACGCACCTGCGATACCCTTAACAATGTAGCCGAGGAATCCAGCACCGAGGAGTGGCGCGCCAAGTGCATTGAGGATAATGTTCATAACCACGGCACCGACAATTCCGAGCACGATGTTCATGAGCAGTCCGGTGTTGAAATTCATCAGTTTTTCAGCAACGAACCCGGCGATACCACCAGCAATGATAGTCAAGATCCAGCCCATATGGGTGTCCTTTCCTGATTAACGTTTACCTTTGATCATGCGATAGCCGGTGATCAAGATAACCGCACCGACGACTGAAACAAGCAGATTGCCGAAGAACCAGCCATCAAATATCTCGCCGAGCCTTAGTCCGATGGCATTGGCCAGCCAGCCGCCGACAAACGAACCGGCGATGCCGATGACGATGTTGGTCAAAAGACCATGATCGCCCTTGGTCAGCTTTTCCGCGATCCAGCCGGCGATTGCGCCGATCAGCAACGTGCCGAATATTCCGACACCACCACCAAGATCCATCAGTGATTGAGCCTGTTCCATAAATGCCTCCCCGGCCTTTGTTCCAATGCCAACCCGTTACATATGGATGACACGACCGTACGCATCAAGAACTGATTCGTGCATCATTTCCGACAGGGTCGGGTGTGGGAACACCGTGTGCATCAGGTCTTCCTCGGTGGTTTCCAGGCCCATGGCAACGACAAAACCCTGAATGAGTTCAGTAACTTCCGCGCCTACCATGTGGGCACCAAGGAGTTGTCCCGTCTTGGCATCAAAGATGGTTTTGACGAGACCCTGGTCTTCGCCCAACGCGATTGCCTTGCCATTGCCGATAAAGGGAAAACGGCCGATCTTGAGTTCATGGCCGGCAGCCTTGGCGGCAGCTTCGGTCAACCCCACCGAGGCAACCTGCGGGTGGCAATAGGTGCAGCCCGGGATCTGGCCCTTGTCCATCGGATGGGCATTCTTGCCGGCGATCTTTTCAATGCAGATGACGCCTTCATGCTCGGCCTTGTGGGCGAGCATCGGCGGGCCGGCGACATCGCCGATGGCATAGATGCCCGAAACATTGGTGCGGCCAAAACCGTCGATGACGATGCAGCCGCGGTCGGTTTTGACACCGAGAGCCTCCAGGCCGAGGTTCTCGATATTGCCGACCACGCCGACAGCGGAGATGACTTTCTCGACCACCAGTTCGGACTTTTCGCCCTTGTCTGTTTCGATCGCCGCGGTGACGCTGTCCTTGGCCTTTTTCAACCCGGACACCTTGGTGCTGGTCATGATCTTGAGGCCGGCCTTTTCCAGCTGTTTGCGGGCCAGTTTTGCGATTTCGGCGTCCTCGACCGGCATGATCTGGTCCATGATCTCGACCACGGTCACGTCAACACCCATGGTGTTGTAGAACGAGGCGAACTCGATGCCGATGGCGCCCGAGCCGACGACCAGGAGCGATTTCGGCATCGCCGGAGGCACCATGGCCTCGAAATAAGTCCAGACCTGACTGCCATCCGGTTCAAGACCCGGCAATGCGCGCGGACGGGCGCCGGTTGCGACGATGATATGCTTGGTCTTGTAGGTGCCCTCACCTGCCGTTCCCTTGGGATCGGGATGGGCCGGCTGCATGGCCGGTTTTTTAGACTTGGATACAACAACCTCGCCGGGTTTGGTCACCGTGGCCTCGCCCCAGATCACCTGCACCTTGTTCTTTTTCAGCAGATGTCCGACGCCGCCGTTGAGACGGCCCGAGACCTTGCGCGAGCGGTCAACCACGGCCGCTGCATCCAGCGACGGGTTATCGCAGGAAAGACCATAGTCCTTGGCGTGGGTCATGTAGTGATAGATTTCGGCTGAACGCAGCAGGGCTTTGGTCGGAATGCAGCCCCAGTTGAGACAGATGCCGCCAAGATGCTCGCGCTCGACGATTGCTGTCTTGAGGCCAAGTTGCGCTGCCCGGATGGCGGTAACATAACCGCCAGGGCCGGCACCGATGATGATGACGTCGAAACTGGTCTCGCTCATGACTTAAATCCTCACACCAGCATCAAGGCTGGTTCTTCAATGAAGCCCTTGAAGGCGCCAAGCAGTTCAGCGCCCAGTGCACCGTCGACAGCACGGTGGTCGGTCGACAAGGTGACGCTCATCTGGGTGCGGACCTCAACGGTGTTGCCAACCACGACGGGACGCTTTTCGCCAGTGCCTACGGCTAGGATCGTTGCATGCGGCGGGTTGATGACGGCAGAGAAGTTCTTGATGCCCATCATGCCGAGGTTGGATATGGCGGTGGATCCGCCCTGATACTCTTCCGGCATCAGCTTGCGGGCGCGGGCGCGGGCGGCGTAATCCTTCATCTCGGTCGAGATCTGGGCCAGACCCTTGGCTTCGGCCTTGCGGATCACCGGGGTCAAAAGACCGCCGGGGATGGCAACGGCAACACCGACGTCTGAATGCTTGTGCAACAGCATGCCGCCATCGGTCCAGCTGGCGTTGGCATCGGGCACCCGTTGCAGCGCCATGGCCATGGCCTTGATGATGAAATCGTTGACCGAGACCTTGTAGGCCGGTTTGCCGTCTGCATCCTTGGGGGCGGCATCATTGAGCCTGACGCGGACGGACAACAGGCTTTCCAGATCGCAATCCAGCGACAGGTAGAAATGCGGCACGGTCTGTTTCGACTGGGTCAGGCGCTGGGCAATGATCTTTCGCATGCCATCGTGCGGCACGACCTCAAAGGAGCCGGGCTCGAACATCTTGACGACGGCATCGTCGGCCATGCCCGGCGGCAGGGCGGCTGGCGCGGCCGCCGGTGCTTTCGGCACGCCGTCCTTGAGCGCCTGCTCGACATCACGCTTCACAATACGGCCATGCGGGCCGGATCCCTTCAGGACCGCGATATCGAAACCGTTCTGTTTGGCGATACGGCGGGCCAAAGGGGATGCGAAAACACGGGCGCCATTGGCTGCTGGAGCTGCAGCGGACTGTTCTCCTCCGGCCGCTGGCGCGGCCGCCTCTCCCGCAAGGGTGGAGGATGCGGGAGCAACTGGTTGAGGCGGCTCGCTCGCCTCCTCCTTTTTTGGAGAGGCTTTGGGAGGGGCTTTAGCGGTAAAACCTTCCGCAGCACTCGCGTCCTCACCCTCCTCCAGCAAGACCGCAATCAGCTCGTTCACCGGCACATCGTCGGTGCCTTCGGCCACCACGATCTTGCCCATCGTGCCTTCATCGACCGCTTCGACCTCCATGGTCGCCTTGTCGGTCTCGATTTCGGCCAGGATATCACCCGACTTGACGACGTCGCCTTCGGCTTTGAGCCACTTGGCCAGCTTGCCCTTTTCCATGGTCGGCGACAGGGCGGGCATCAGGATGGGTGTCGGCATGCCAGATCCCTCCCCTTATACGTACAGCGCGGCTTTGGCCGCCTGGATGACTTCATCGACGTTGGGCAGCGCCAGTTTTTCAAGATTGGCGGCATAGGGCATCGGCACGTCCTTGCCGGTGACGCGCATGACCGGCGCATCGAGGTAGTCGAACGCGTGGGTCATGAGCTGGGCGGAAATTTCCGAACCGATCGAGCACACCGGCCAGCCTTCCTCGACAGTGACGCAGCGGTTGGTCTTCTTCACGCTCTCGATGACGGTTGCGATATCCATCGGCCTGAGAGTACGCAGATCGATGACCTCGGCGTCGATCCCCTCCCCGGCCAGCGCCTCGGCAGCGCCCAGGGCATAGGTCATGCCGATGCCGAAGGAGACGATGGTGACGTCCGTGCCCTCGCGGGCGATGCGCGCCTTGCCGAACGGGATGGGGAAAGCGTCGAGTTTCGGCACGTCGAACGACCGGCCATACATGATCTCGTTTTCCAGGAACACGACCGGGTTCG
>JABDJG010000355.1 GCA_013002595.1 Hyphomicrobiales bacterium
GTTCTTTACCAGCGGCGATTCGCGTGAACCGGAACTCGCCGGCATCCTGAGCGCACTTGTCGGCTCGATGCTGAGCCTGGCGGTATGTTTTGCCCTGTCGTTTCCGATCGGCATTATGGCAGCGATCTATCTTGAAGAGTTCGCGCCCAAGAACAGGATCAGTGAACTGATCGAGATCAACATCAACAATCTGGCTGCGGTGCCCTCGATCGTGTTCGGCCTGCTCGGCCTTGCGATTTTTCTCAATGTATTCGGCCTGCCCAGATCATCGCCGCTGGTCGGCGGTATGGTGCTGTCGTTGATGACCTTGCCGACGATCATCATAGCGTCGCGCGCCTGCCTGCGCGGCGTGCCGCCGTCAATCCGCGAAGCGGCTCTGGCGATGGGGGCAAGCCCGGTCCAGGCGACGTTCCATCATGTTGCGCCATTGGCCCTGCCCGGCATGTTCACCGGCGCAATTGTCGGCATGGCCCGGGCGTTGGGCGACACGGCGCCTTTGTTGATGATCGGCATGGTGGCGTTTATTGTCGATATACCCAAAAGCCTGCTTGAACCGGCAACTGCGCTGCCGGTGCAGATTTTTCTATGGGCCGACAGCCCGGAACGGGCGTTTCTGGAAAAGACCTCAGCGGCAATCATCGTATTGCTGGTCTTTCTGGTGGCGATGAACCTGGCCGCCGTCATCCTGCGCAAGAAATTCGAGATCAGGTTCTAAGGATTAATTGCATGTCAGCCTACGCTGTGGATAAGAATTTGGGAGCTGCCCTGATGACGGACAGTGCGACGATGAACCAGCCGATTATCACGGCCAAGGACGTGCAGGTGTTCTACGGCGACAAACAGGCGCTGAAGGACATCTCGCTGGATATCCTGCCGCGCCAGGTCACTTCGTTCATCGGCCCGTCCGGCTGCGGCAAGACCACGTTCCTGCGCTGCATCAACCGGATGAATGATCTGATCGATATCTGCCGGGTCGAGGGCGATATCCGCATTGAAGGGTCTGACATCTACGACCCCGGTGTCGATGTGGTGGCGCTGCGGGCCCATGTCGGCATGGTGTTTCAAAAACCGAACCCGTTTCCCAAGTCGATATTCGAGAACGTCGCTTACGGCCCGCGCATTCACGGGATGGCGAAAGACAAAACGGACCTGCAGGAAATCGTCGAAAAGAGCCTGAAGCGGGCCGGTCTGTGGAATGAAGTCAACGACCGGCTCGATCTGCCCGGCACCGGGCTGTCCGGCGGTCAACAGCAACGGCTGTGCATTGCCCGGGCCATCGCCGTGGAACCGAAGGTCATCTTGATGGACGAACCCTGCTCGGCCCTTGATCCGATCGCAACGGCGCGGATTGAAGAACTGATCGATGAGCTGCGGGAAAATTTCACCATCATCATCGTCACCCACTCAATGCAGCAGGCCGCCCGTGTCTCCCAGCAAACGGCATTCTTTCACCTGGGTGAACTGGTTGAAAAAGGTGAGACCGACCAGATCTTCACCGCGCCGAAAGACGAGCGGACACAGAACTACATCACCGGCCGTATCGGCTGATCGCGAGGAACCCGATGGAAAGCGCACATATTGTCAAATCATTCGATGGAGATCTCAAACAGATCGAAAGCCTGCTGTTGGAAATGGGCGGAATGGTCGAGACGCAGATTGCCGATGCCGTTACTGCGCTGATCCAGCGGGATGTCGAGCTTGGCGAGAAGGTCCGGGCCGCAGACAAGAAGATCGATGTCCTGGAAACCCGGATAGACGATCTGGTCATCCGTTTGCTGGCCCTGCGCCAGCCGATGGCCGAAGATCTGCGCAGCGTTGTCTGCGCGCTCAAAGTATCTTCCAATCTGGAGCGGATCGGCGATTATGCCAAGAACATCGCCAAGCGAACCAGTGTGCTGGCGACCTGGCAGCCGACCAAATCCTCGATCAACACCATCAAACGGATGAGCAAACTGGTGCAGGACATGGTGCACGATGTGCTGAACGCCTATTTGGCGCGCGATGCGGGCACCGCCGAAGACCTGCGCCTGCGCGATGAAGAAGTCGACCAGATGCACAACACGCTGTTTCGCGAACTGCTGACCTACATGATGGAAGACCCGCGCAACATCACACCGTGCATGCACCTGCTGTTCATCGCCAAGAACATCGAACGCATGGGCGACCACACGACGGGAATTGCCGAACAGGTCTATTATCTGGTGGAAGGCTCCCTGCCGGAAGATGACCGCCCGAAAGGTGATGTGACCAGCTATATGTCTGTCGACCCCGACGGCCAAGCTAAGCAGGATTAGTTTTCATGGCGAGTCCTAGCGACCCATGCGTTCTGGTGGTCGAAGATGAAACAGCCCAGCTGGAGTTGGTCGCCTATAACTTCGAGAAGGAAGGATTTCGGGTGGTGCGGGCCGGCGATGGCGAAGAAGGTCTGCTATGCGCGCAAGAAGAGCAGCCCGATCTCATCATCCTGGACTGGATGCTGCCGAAAGTATCGGGCATTGAAGTTTGCCGGCAGCTGAAACGGCAAAACCGGACCAAGCGCATCCCGGTTCTCATGCTGACCGCGCGCGGCGAGGAGGCCGACCGGGTGCGCGGCCTTGATACCGGCGCCGACGATTACGTGGTCAAGCCTTACTCGGTCAATGAATTGCTGGCCAGGGCCCGCGCCATGCTGCGGCGGACCCGGCCGGGAAGTGTCGGCGAAACCCTGTCATACGACGACATCACGCTGGATGCCGAACAGCACAAGGTGCAACGCGGCGGGCAAAGCGTGAAGCTGGGGCCGACCGAGTTCCGCTTGCTATCGGTCCTCATCGAACGCCCGGGCCGGGTGTGGACCCGCGAACAGTTGCTCGACCGGGTGTGGGGCAACGAAGCAGAGGTCGACTTGCGCACCGTCGATGTTCACGTCGGGCGCCTGCGCAAGGCGCTGCACATCGTAGATGCCAGGGATCCGGTGCGTACCGTACGCGGCACCGGCTATTCACTGGACTACGACGGCTGAGCTGCTCTATCTGTTTCCACCATCACCGCCGCTACCTCCATTACCGCCGTTGGTGTCCACGCCGGGGTCTTCGGCGATCACATCACGGCAACGCGGAGCGGTCGTAACCCGGAATGCCGGCTGCAGCCCACGTTGCGAACGCACATATGGAAACGAGCGCCTGAGATCGCCGCGCGCGGGCCGGAAGCCGGGCTCGCCGGACAGCCTGGCATTGCCGCGGCTATCGGTGCCGGCGATTTGACACAGCTTGTCGATTGTCCGGCAACTGCCCGCCGTTCCACACAGCCGAACCGCACCGTTGAACAAGATGACGTTGGTCCGGCCACGCCTGAGTACGCCGAAATCAAAGCGGGTGCCGCGAACACCGATCGTTCCGGTGGATGTCGTGATCTCGTAACTCGGTTTGGCGCTGTTGCCGCTGATGAAGCGAAACACGCCGGCAAAGGCCCTGACGGAAAATGACCTGGCCCTCGATTGCCCGGCGGCAACATACTTTCTGATGACCAGCGTAGAGCTTGGGCCAATGACCAGACGGGTCTTGTCGTTGAACTGAATTTGAACCTGACCATTCGCCTTGGTGGCAATCCTGTCGCCAACGAAGATGCCCTGGCCGACGGCCATTTTGCCGATATTGCTGCCTTTGACAATTCTGGCGACCTGATTGACGCCGACGGCTTTACCAGCAGGTTTGGCAATGGCATTTGTCGTGAAAGCGGCCAGCAACAGGGTGCAACACAGAACTCGAGATCGAAACATAAATGTTCTCCAGTCAACCGCCCGTCACGGAAGTCTGAAGATAGTCGACTAAACGTCAATTCGCAAACCGCTTTGGGGTCCGCATTCAATGAAACTGTGCATGTGCTTTGCAACCTGGTCAGGCACCTCGATGAGGATCGAGTGCTTCACGTGATCAAGGATGACCAGCTCTGCATTGGGCAGCTCATCGGCGATGAAGCGGTTGAGGCGCGGATTGCAGCCGCCGTCATTCTCACCGGTCAACACCAGGCTTGGCGCCTCGACCTGGCGCAGCCATGGGCTCATTTCCGTACCGGCGTAGATGCGGAAAACATTCATGAATACATCAGGGTTGGTGTCGACAACCTGCTTCAGGCGCCGCTCGATGATCTGCGGGTTGGCGGCAATGAACTCGTCAGTGAACCAGCGCGCGACAAGGGTCTGCAACGTGCTTTCGATACCATTTTCTGCCATGGCCCGGACAACCCCCCAGACCTTGGCACTATCGTCCTGGGTGCGCCCGGCCGCCGTCGACAACAGGCCCAGCGAGAGCACCCTTGCCGGGTGTTTGCGGGCATAGGCCGGGCCGATCATGCCGCCGAGCGAGTGACCGGCAAAGTGTGCCTTGTCGATGCCGAGCCGTTCGCGCAAGGCTTCGAGATCGTCAACGAGCTGGTCGAGACCGAATTCACCGTCCGGGACCGGTGATGTGCCGTGACCGCGCAAGTCATAGGTGATGCAGGTATAGTTCTCAGCCAGCAGCGGCACCATCAGGCGCCAGGCATCACGGGCCGCGCCAATACCGTGGATCAGGAACAATGGCGGGCCATGGCCGGTAACCGTGTGTTCACAGTCGATAATATCACTCATGCCGTCATCTCCTGGCGCCAGGGTGAGGTGACAACTTCAAGCATGGTTGGATTTCCTCAAAATTCGCTGACGGCTCAAGCGACCTTGGAGCGTCGCCGGTCGTCGAAATGCGGCATGACCTCTTCGGAAATGCATTGCATCGCGTCAAGCGTTTCGCTCTGTGTGGTACCGATGTTCATGTTGAAGATGATTTCATCAATACCCGCGTCGGCATATGGACCCAGTTTGTCAACCATCTGCTCGGGCGTGCAAATCAGCAGGTTCTCATCAAGTTGTTCGATGGTCTGGTTGCGCGGCAGCGGTTCGACCGCACCGTGGCTAACAAGCCCCGGGCCAGTGGAGACATTGTCGAACCGGCTGTAATAATCGTAGGCCAGTTCCAGCTTGGCGCGGCGCTCGCGCTCATTTCGGACCACAAAGGCGACCCGCGACAGCGACACTGTGAGATGCTCGCCGGCAGCTCCCAGTTCAGTCTTGCCGCGTTTGAAGGCATCGACCTGTTCGAGCATTTTGTTCATGTCGCCCTGCAGCGGCGTCGTCTGGATGTGGAACCCGCGCAGGGTCGAGTGATAGATCGCCTCGGGGATCAATGCCGACATGACGATCTGCGGCATCGGTTCGGACAGCGGGCGCGGCATGATGGTGAGCGGTTCGAAATTGTAGAACTTGCCGTTCCAGGACACCTCTTCCCGGCTCAGCAGGACCATGAGGACGTTCAGCGATTCATCGAACTTTTCCCGGCTGCCTTCGA
>JABDJG010000368.1 GCA_013002595.1 Hyphomicrobiales bacterium
ATCCAGAACGAATACAGCCTGATGCAACGGCTCTACGATCTCGATCTGGCTGAACTTTCATACCACGAGGATGTCGGGCTTCTGGCTTTTTCTCCCCTGGCTGCCGGATTTCTGTCCGGCAAGTACCAGGGCGGCGTCATCCCGCCTGGCTCCCGGCGCAGTTACGTTGAAAATCTCGGTGGCCGCTATTCGGCCTACACCGAGGGCGTGGTCGCGGAATACCTGAGCGTGGCGCACAAACACGGACTTGATCCGTGCCAAATGGCGATCGCGTTCTGCCTTGCCAAACCCTTCATGACCTCGGCCATCATCGGGGCCACCACGATGGACCAATTGCGCACCAACGTGGCGGCAAGCGATGTGGTGCTCAGTGATGACGTGCTGGCGGACATTCACCAGGTTTACCGGCGTTATCCCGTACCGATGTAGGCGCTGTTGGCCCCGGCCAGACAATCTACACAGCATCGCCCGGCTTGCTCAAGCCGGCACTGTTTGGCCATGAAATATTGCCATAATAATCTGTTTTCAGCCTTCAAATCGACCGGCCGGCACAGGCAGTGTCGGGTTAGCATTGCATCGAGCAAGGTTGAAGCGAATGGATGTTCGCGGGCCGCAACGGTAGGCGGCAGTCAGTCCAGTCATCCAATCGGGATGTTGAAGACTAAATGCCTTCGGCCACTCGACTGAAGCTTCAATTCGTTAAAATTCGACGAACGCCGCTCAGCTTATGTTTACGGGTGTCTGCTATTTGCTTCATTCCGGCGGCCTCCATCGGCACGGCGGAATGAAAGAGGACAACCCAGTTTCAGCCATTTGAGCTGGGTAGCCGACAGGAAAGACCGTTCATGTGTGAGTTGTGCATCGAAAATTCATTGTCCATGTGGGATCGCCACGAAGCGACATCTGGCGGTGCCCTGTCGACCAGCACGAACAAGACGGTCTGGAACAATTCGCAGGTCATCAATCAGCTGGATTCCGGTTATCAATGGTCGGGCTCCGCGATCACCTATTCGATACCGACAAACGCCAACTGGTTTCCGTACGGGGAGGCTAACGGGTTCTCGGCGTTCAATGCAACGCAAAGGGCGGCAGCAAATTCGGCCATTGATTTGTGGGACGACCTGATTTCGGCAAGTTTCAGCCAGACAACGAACGCCAGTGCGAGCGATATCGAGTTTTCCAACACAACGACCAATATCAGCTATGCCCATGCTTATTATCCAGGTGGATGGTCCGGCGGGGGCTCGATCTGGCTGAACAATAATTACTCATCGTTGTCTGATCCCGATCTAGGCGAATATGGCTTCATGGCAGTCCTGCATGAGCTTGGACATGCCCTAGGGCTCGATCATGCCGGCAACTACAATGGCGGCAGTCCCAATTATCAGAATGATGCCTCGCACGCCCAGGACAGCCAGATGTACACCATCATGTCCTACTTCGGGTCTGGAAACACCGGCGCCGACTGGTGGTTCAGCGATGGCAGTTATGCCTATGCGCAAACCCCGATGGTGCATGACGTCCTGGCGATCCAGAACATCTACGGGGCCGACCAGACGACCCGGAGCGGCGATACGGTTTATGGTTTCAACTCCAATGCCGACAATGACATATTCGACTTCAACATCAACCAACACCCGGTGCTGACCATCTGGGACGGTGGCGGCAACGATACGATCGATTTGTCGGGATATTCCGATGCTTCTACCGTCTATTTGCGACCAGGCAGTTATTCCGACGCGTTTGGTGCGGTCAACAATCTGGCCATTGCCTATGGTGCCTGGATTGAAAACGCCATCGGCGGTTCCGGTGGCGATCGATTGACCGGACATCAGTTTGCCAACACGTTGCAAGGACTTGGTGGCAACGACGTGTTGCGGGGTCTTGACGGCGATGACGTTCTTTTAGGCGGCGATGGCAACGATAGGATGCTCGGAGATGGCGGCAGAGACAGGCTGATAGGTCATAATGGCGATGACAAGCTGTATGGCGGCAGCGACAAGGACTATTTGAACGGCGGTTCTGACAATGACCAGCTATTTGGTAATGTTGGCAACGACAGACTGTTGGGCGGCCTTGGTAATGATACCCTTGCCGGCGGGGGCAATATAGACGCATTCGTCTTCAATAGGGCCAGTTGGGGGGATGATGTCATAACCGACTTCCAGGACAATTTTGACAAGATCGTCATGCGCGGGTCTGGCTTCAAGGCCGGCGACTTGAATGTTGTCAATTCCGGCGGTGATGCAGTCGTTGATTTTGGCAATGGCGACACGATTACCCTGCTTGGTGAGGCCGGCAACATCGGATCGAGCGATTTTATATTCTAAGTGATCTGCGAACCGGCTTGATTTCGATCAGGATCGAAGCACCATCTGGTGCAATACCGAGCAAGTCGATGCCACCGCCGAAACCAATGCTTTCCTGCTGAAACGGCTTCGGCCTGCGGGTGACCATACCGGTTGTCTTCGCGGTTGGGTATTGCCGATATGCCTGAACCCCGATCCAGGTAATCGTCGAAAAAAGAGACTTAGAGTTATAAGCACGCACTTGGCGGCATCTCATCACTAATTTTGTGGACTAGGTTTGGCATCTCACCGCATCGAGCCATCGGTGCGGGATTATCCAAGGCAGTTTTCAAGAGCCTAAACGGGAGGATTTTTGATATGCGCAAGTGGCTTGTTTCAACAGTCGCAGTGGCAG
Source organism: Hyphomicrobiales bacterium (assembly GCA_013002595.1). GTDB lineage: Bacteria > Pseudomonadota > Alphaproteobacteria > Rhizobiales > Aestuariivirgaceae > JABDJG01. The sequence goes on from JABDJG010000368.1 coordinate 2,704, forward strand.
CCATGCTTGCTGCCAACTCCGCCATGGCAGCGGAAAAGCTCAAGATTGGCGTGCTGGCCACGCTGGAGGGCACCTATAC
>JABDJG010000386.1 GCA_013002595.1 Hyphomicrobiales bacterium
GGATTGCACGGGTTGCAGGCCTTGGCAGCACAAGGGTTGCATGGGTTGCACGCCTTGGCGGCACAAGGGTTGCATGGGTTGCACGCCTTGGCGGCACAAGGATTGCATGGGTTGCACGCCTTGGCAGCACACGGGTTGCATGGGTTGCACGCCTTGGTGGCCGCACACGGGTTGCAGGGATTGCAGGCAGCAACCTTGTATTCTTTTGGTGCGGCGGCCGGGTTGGAATTATCCAACAAACCGCTGGAGGTGTCTTTCTTCTTTTTCTTTGCCCCGCACGGGTTGCAAGGATTGCATGCACTGCAAGGATTGCAGGTCGCAAGCGCCGGTGGCACGTCATAACTGGCGACCGTTGCAACCACGGCAAAACCACCGGCCATGGTCAGTGCCATTGGCAGGGCTGCTGCGGTTGAAAGCAACTGATGTCTCATTGTTTTCATTAAAGTTTCCTCCGTAGGTCGTCAGATTGTTGAGTGTTGATTATTGGCCTGGGCCCGCTGAATCCTATCGCAGCAAGCCTACGCCCTCTGCCCGCGTAAGTGTGGTCAATTCAGAATCAACCCCGCGTCACATTAATGTGAGCGTTTATTCCCGGACCAGCCGGAAGCCGATCAGAATATGCTTGAGATGATCTGGCCGGCCGTGCCGGGCTGCCGGCCGGCACACACCGCAGCCCTTGTCATCCCATGACCCACCTTTGACGATGTGGCGATTTGGTCCCGCGGCAGTTGATGTCCACTCGAACACCTGGCCGGCCGCGTCCAGCAACCCGAACGGACTGGCGCCGGTCTTGAACGAGCCGACCGGCATCGTGTCGAAAGGGCCATTGTCATGGCTGTTCAAACGGCTGGCATCATAGGCGTTACCCCACGGAAACCACCTTCCGTCTGTGCCGCGTGCTGCCTTGGTCCACTCCGCTTCCGTCGGCAGCCGCCATGTGTGGCTGGTAACCGATGACAACCAGTCCGCAAAGGCTTTAGCATCTCGATAGGAGACCAGAACAACCGGATGTTCACCCCGGCCTTTGGGCGGTCGCCCGCCTTGCCAGATATGCCGTTTGGCGCGCGAGAACGGATGAACCAGCCGGTAACCCTGCCATTCCTTGGCGGTGACGGTTGGTGCGCGATGGCCGGCAATGCGCACAAACGCCGAGTAGACGTCGTTGGTGATCAACGTTTCGGTGATCTCGAACCGGTCAAGTGAAATGGTCTTGGGCGTGCCTTCGCCGGCGTACCACCTGCGCTCCCTGGTGCGCGCGTGCCCGTAGGCCTTTTCGTCAAGCCGGTAAGCCGCCTCGCGCTCACGCTCACTGGAGCCGGTGATGAAAGGCCCGGCCTTGATCTCTATGACTTTTGGGCTTGTGCCCCTGGTGGCTTTGCCCGCCTGCGCAGCTGATGGGTTCGCCATAAACCAGCAGACAAGCACCGCAATCACAAAACAGCGGCCCCTCATGCGCTCTTGCGCTGATCTCCCAGCGCGGCTTCAACAGCAGCGATCTGGCGGTCGACATCTATGTTCATGATCGAGGTGATTTCCAGGTCGCGGTCCTCAAAGACATCAATGCCCGGATGGGTCGCGGCCCAGTTCTTGATGGTCTTGTCGCGAACAACCAGCAGCTCTTTGATCTGCGGGCGGAACAGGTCGATCATCGCGGTAATCCAGCGATTGACGGCCAGGCACGGGAACGTGTGATCGATCCGGAACCGGTCCAGCATCGCTATGTTGTCCTCGGCCTTGTAGAAGGTCTCGTCGGTCACCCACCGATTGGTCGTGAACAGCCCGATCGGAAACCCGGGACCGTTCATAGAGATGGCGATGAAGTGGGCCAGCGCATCATTGCCCATCGGACGTTTGGCATCGCCCTTGTAGGGAGCCGGCGCTATTCCTTTGGGCATGCCCTTGGCCCGCACGAAGGTATGAAAGTGGCCATGCTCGCCGCTTTCCTTGCGGTGCGCATGATAATAATACTGGGCATGGTGTTCCCGGTCGTAAACATCACCCTTTGGATAGTGATCAAGTTCATAAAACTTGCCCTGGTGAGCAAGACATTGCCCAACCACATTCTGGTCGGCTTTCTTCAGGACCCTGTAACAGTCCTGAATGATGTTGCCGGCAAATTGCATTTCTTTCAGCCGTTCACGCGATAAGGCGGCGAGGGCCATTTCTAGGTCGATATCAACATGGATCTCATTCATGCGGTCTGTTTAACCGATTTCACGATGTAGACAAAACGCGGTATTTCAAAACTGTGTGATGATGCTGCGCGATTGCGAGGGTTTAGCTGAAACTGAAACGCGATTACGTTGCCTTGCCTTGCCGCCAGCTGTCTGTGTTAAGATAGCTGTGTGCTTGTCGATATCCGGGGGACTTGCAATGTATGCTTACTGCGGCCACCCAAATCTGCCATTTACCAAGACGTTAGTAATGCTGGCGTTGTGCTTTTCAGTTCTGCAAACGCTGCCCGTGCAGGCGCAAAAGTCAGGTCTGGCGCCGGGTCTGGCCGATACCAAGGCAGCGATCGTCGAGATCCTTGCCAAGGAAGGCCGCCTGCCGGGCCACCTGCAGCGCGTTCGCAGTTCTCTCAAGGCGCACTATGTCGACAACGACGGCCCGGTCTACTGGGTCGGCACAGGCCGCATGACGCCATTCATCCAACGGCTTGTTTTTGCTGAAGAAGACGGTCTGAAGTCGCAAGACTACCCGGTCGAATACCTGATCACGCTGCGCGATGGTCTGAATGCCGCCGACCCGGTCTCTGCCGGTTTCACCGAACTGGCCTTTTCAGCCTACTTCGCGCGTTATGCATCGGACCTCAAGATCGGCCGCTTCATTCCTCACAAGATAGATCCGAAACTGTTTCAGAAGCGCCGCGAGATCGACCTGGTCGAGGTCCTCGGCCGGCTGGCAAACTACAAACAGGCAACAGTTTACCTGCGCGATATTGAACCGCAGAACCCGCACTATCGTGCGCTGAAAACAGTTCTCAGACAGTATCGCAATATTGCCGACAAGGGCGGTTGGGGCAAGGTCCCGACCGGTCCGACACTGAAGCCGGGCGCAGTGGACCCTCGAGTGCCGAAGATCCGCACCTGGCTCGGCAAGGCCGGTGACATGACACCGTCGCCAGTTGCCGAGCCGGAACTGTACGATCCGGCCATGGCGCTGGCGGTTCAGCAATTCCAGCGCCGCCACGGGCTCAACGATGAAGGTATCATCGGCAAATTGACGCTCACCCAGATGAACATCTCTGTCGAAGAGCGCATACGTCAGGTCATCGTCAACATGGAGCGCTGGCGCTGGATGCCCGAGGACATGGGCGACCGGCATTTCATGGTCAATATCGCAGCGTTCGAGTTACAGCGGGTCAATTCCGGTACTGTCCTCGAGCGCATACCGGTGGTTGTCGGCAAGGCCTATCATCAGACCCCGGTGTTCTCCGACAAAATGGAATACCTCGAGTTCAACCCGACCTGGACGGTGCCTTACAGCATTGCCACCAGGGAAATGCTACCCAAGCTGCAGCAGAACCCGAACCATTTGGGTGCTGGCTTCCAACTGCTCGCCGGTGGTCAGTCGATCCCGTTTTCCTCGGTCGACTTCAACCAGTACGGCAGGTCCAACTTCCCCTATACGATCCGCCAGGGGCCGGGAGAAAAGAACGCCCTTGGCCGGGTCAAGTTCATGTTCCCCAACAGACACGCTGTCTACCTTCACGACACGCCCTCGCGCAGCCTGTTCGCCAGGAATTCCCGTGCCTTCAGCCATGGTTGCGTGCGCGTCTATAAGCCAATCGAATTGGCCAGGAAGGTGCTTGCCGATGTACCGGCATGGTCGCCAAAGCGAATTCAGCGCATTCTTGCCAGCAAGAAGACCACCAGGGTCAATCTGCCCAAGCACATCCCGGTCCACATCGTCTATGCCAGCGCCTACCGCGGCGAGGGCGGCTCAATCGAATTCCGCCCCGACATCTATGGCCGCGACAGGAAGCTCTACCGGGCCCTGTTCGGCAAGCCGACATCGTGATCCTGTTCAAGACCTCGACCGCTCCAGGGTCTGGACCCTAAAGGTCGGGGCTCTTAGTGAACATGTTGTAGATCATGCGCGCCACTTCGCCTTCCAGCGGGAATGACAACATGCCCATGACCGAGTATCCGAGCAACCACGGCATCAGGTAGAAGCGGACCATGAAGAAGAACCAGGCGACGTAAAGCGGCACCAGCGGCTGTAATAGAAAACCGGGCGTCACCGGCTTGAACGCCTTGATAATCGGGTTGGTCAGTTTGACGAACATCTTCATGAAGAACCAGTCGCTGTCGTCAGACAGAAACATGTTCATGGCAACCCGCCCAATGAGCGTCCACATGACCACGCCCAGGACATAGTCGATCGCAACGACCCAGACCGGAAAGATATCGAGTGGGTTGTTTTCCAGCGGCGTCACAGTCAGTTCCTTCCATTAGGCACAAAAAAGGGCGGGACTGATATAGTCCCGCCCTGGTTTTTTGTAAACGTAAGCCTAGTGAGCTCTGTCGAGGATGGCCTTGCCGCCCGGCAGGCGGGTCTGGTCAACCA
>JABDJG010000388.1 GCA_013002595.1 Hyphomicrobiales bacterium
TCGGACGCGCCGGTTACCTTCAAGGTTTCGGTCTTCGCGCCGAGATTGATCGCATAGCCACCGCCGCCGCCGGTCTTGCGGCAGATCGAACAGTAGCAGCGCAAATAGGGCACCGGCGCATAGGCATCACAAGAGAACCGCACGGCTCCACAATGACAAGATCCGTCGAGTTGCATGATGAAGTTCTCCTGCTGGTTGGACTGCAATAGTCGCAGTATCCAGCAAGCCCCAACATCATGTCAAAATGGAGAAGTGGCGCGCCCTAGGGGAATCGAACCCCTCTTTCCAGCGTGAAAGGCTGGCGTCCTAACCGATAGACGAAGGGCGCTGCGCGACGTTTCTATAGGGGTGTTTGCGCGCTATAGCAACCCGCCATTTGAGCCTTATTACGGCACAAATGCCGCATCGGCGATCATTAGTTGCGGTTTGCGTGATCCACCCCAGTCGTTGATCGAAAGGCGACCAGCAATGTGGAGCGGTTTGCCGCGCTCGGTCAGCAGCACTTCGCCCAACTCCGTGTGGAGCGCGCGAAAGGCAATCGCTGCAATCCGCGAACCGTCGGCAGCCTGCAATGTGCAACGGACATGGTCGGCACCGGCGGCATCGGCATAGGCAATGCGGTGCGCCGGCAGGGCAAACACCGGCGCCGGATTGCCGCTGCCATAGGGGCCGGCCCGCTCCAACATCTCAATCAACGCAATGCTGGCGCCGGAGGCCGAGAGGGCGCCGTCAATTTCAAGGGCCTTGAGATCGCCGGCGGTTTTCACGTCGTCAGCAAGATGGCTTTCCAGATAAGCTCTGAGCGCACCGATCTGATCGATCTTGAGGGTGAGACCGGCCGCCATGGCATGGCCGCCGCCCTTGACGACGATACCTTCGGCAACGGCACCTTGAACGGCTGCGCCCAGATCAACGCCGGGGATCGAGCGGCCCGACCCGGCGGCGGTCGCATCACCCGGGGTATGGCCAAGCGCAAAGCACGGCAGATCGAAACGTTCGCGCAGGCGCGAGGCGACCAGCCCGAGAACGCCGGCGTGCCAGTTTTCGCCCGACACGACCAGGATCGGCAGATTGGCCTTGCCGCCCAGCGCAGCTTCGGCCTGCGCGGTTGCCGATGCCAGAATCTGCAGTTCGATTTCCTGGCGTTCACGGTTCAGTTTTTCCAGCTGCTGGGCAATGTTCATTGACTGGCCGCGGTCGGACGATGTCAGCAGCTCAAGGCCCAGCATGGCGCTGCCGATGCGGCCGGCCGCATTGAGACGCGGCCCAAGCAGGAAACCGAGCGCATAAACGTCCGGCCTCCGGTTGAGGCGGGCGGCATCGGCGAGCGCTGTCAGGCCGGTGTTGCCGCGGCCGGACATGACCTTCAAGCCTTGTGTGACATATGCCCTGTTGAGCCCCTTTAGCGGCACAACATCACAAACCGTTCCAAGCGCCACAAGGTCCAGCCATTGCAGGATGTCCGGCTCTGGCCGTTCGGGCGACCACCAGCCGGCCTCGCGCAGAACCCTGTTGATTGCCGCCACCAGGATCAACGTGACACCGGCTGCGCACAAATAACCGGCGCCGGACAGATCGTCATTGCGGTTCGGGTTGATGATCGCCAGCGCCTGCGGCAAGACCTCGGACACCTGGTGATGATCGACGATAACGGTGTCGATGCCAAGGTCGGCCGCATGGTCCATAGGATCATGCGCCATGACCCCGCAATCGAGCGTCACGATCAACTGGGCACCCCTGACTTGGAGCGTTTCGACAGCCTGGCGGCTCGGACCGTAGCCTTCGGTCACCCGGTTGGGAATGTGAATCTCAGGGGTGGTGCCGCCTGCCTTCAGGAACAACGACAGGATGGCGCACGATGTCATACCGTCGACGTCATAATCGCCGATGATGCCGATGGTCTCACCGTGCATCATTGCCGCCGCGATGCGTTCAGCGCCCCTGTTCATGTCGCACAGCTGTTCGGGCGCCGGCATCAGGGTCCGCAGGGTCGGGTTCAGGAACGCCTCGGCCTCGTCCAGGGCGATATCGCGGCCGGCCAGGACGCGGCCGAGAATTTCCGGCAAATCGAGCCGTTCAGAAATGGCCAGCGCCGCGCGACTGTCGCTCAGGCGCGCGCGCCAAGGCTGGCCCAGAATGGAACGCTCGATCCCCAGAAAATAATTGCTATCGGGCATCAGCGCTTGTTGATACGGCCCCGGTTCTTGATCCAGCGCACGGTGCCGGTGGCCGAACGCATGACGACGGTGTCGGTGGTGACGGTGTCGCCCTCGAACCGGACGCCGTCCAGCATCGAGCCGTCGGTGACGCCGGTTGCAGCGAAGATCACGTCGCCCGAGGCCATTTCAGCAAGGTCGAACTTCTTGTCGGGATCCTCGATGCCCATTTTCATGGCCCGTTCGCGCTCTTGCGGTTTTCGCAAAACCAGCCGTCCCTGCATCTGGCCACCAATGCAGCGCAGCGCTGCAGCGGCAAGAACACCCTCAGGCGCGCCGCCCGTGCCGATATAAATGTCGATACCGGTGTCAGCCGGATTTGCCGTGTGGATGACGCCTGCAACATCACCATCGGTGATAAGCCGCACGGCCGCACCTGCTTCGCGCAGGGACGCAATAATTTCAGCATGCCGGGGCCGGTCGAGAACGCATGCCGTGATCTCCGAGACCGGAACGCCCTTGGCTTCGGCAAGTTTCGTCACATTTTCCTGTGGGCTGGCATCGAGATCCACGATGCCCTTCGGGTAACCGCCGCCGATGGCGATCTTTTCCATATAGCAGTCAGGCGAGTGCAAAAGACTGCCGCCTTCGGCCATGGCAATGACGGCAAGCGCATCGGGCATTGCCTTGGCGGTCAGCGTGGTGCCCTCGAGCGGGTCAAGCGCGATGTCGATACGCTGGCCTTTGCCGGTACCGACCTTTTCGCCGATATAGAGCATTGGCGCCTCGTCGCGTTCACCCTCGCCGATGACGATCTTGCCGTCCATGTCGAGTGCGTTGAGTGCAGTGCGCATGGCATCGACGGCAACCTGGTCGGCCTGCTTTTCATCGCCGCGGCCGCGAAGGCGTGCAGCAGCGATTGCGGCCGCTTCGGTTACCCTGACGATTTCAATCGTCAGCATCCTGTTGAGCATTTGGGGCCTCCCCTCGTGAAACCATCCATGTGAGTCTTGCATCCGCTTTTAGACCAGCGGATGTGCCTGTCAAAGACGTTCGATACGTATCATGCGCGGTCTTGATGCCGCATGTCCTTCATCTTCAATTCGCTGAAGCGCCTGGCGCATGGCGCTTTCCAGCGTGTCATGGGTAATGAGGATAAATGGCGCGGTGTCGCGCGCCGTGCCGCTCGTTGCCGGTCCGCGCTGGACGATGCTTTCAATAGAGATGGCACATTCGGTGAAAATGGTGGCAACTGCTGCCACTTCTCCGGGCCGGTCGAACAACTCAAGCGAGACATAATAACCACCTTCGTGGGCCCGCATGCGGGCGCGCTTGTAGGGCTTGAGTTGAGAGGCAGGTACACCAAACGGCGGCAAGACGATGCCTCGGGCGATATCGCAAATGTCCGACACAATGCTGGAGGCCGTTGGATGGCCGCCGGCCCCCCTGCCCTCGAGCATGAGGTCATCGGCAAAATCGGCCTTGACGGCGACCGCATTGAAGACACCATCGACATCGGCAATCGGTGAGTTCTTGGGCACCAGGGTCGGATGCACACGCTGTTCGATGCCATCGCCGGTTTCAACAGCAACGCCGAGCAGCTTTATCTTGTACCCCAGATCGCCGGCGTTGCGGATATCGGCCAGGGTAATGTGTTCGATACCTTCGATGTAGATCGCTTCGTAGTCGACCCGGGTGCCGAATGCCAGCGATGTCAGGCAGGCGACCTTGTGGGCTGCATCGAAACCTCCGATGTCGAAGGCAGGGTCAGCTTCGGCATAGCCAAGTTCCTGGGCCTCGGCGAGCACGTCGTCAAAGTCGCGGCCTTCGGCCTCCATTTTGGTCAAGATGTAATTGCAGGTGCCGTTGAGGATGCCGAAGACGCGTATGACCTGATTACCTGAAAGACTTTCCCGCATTGTCTTGACGATCGGGATACCGCCGGCAACAGCGGCCTCGAAATTAAGCGCCACACCGGCGGTCTCAGCCAGCTCAGCAAGTGCTGACCCATGATGGGCGAGCAGCGCCTTATTGGCGGTTACAACGTGTTTGCCCGCCTTCAGGGCGGCTTCCACGGCATCCTTTGCCGGGCCTTCCTCGCCACCGATCAACTCGACAAACACATCAATATCCTCGCTCTGGGCGAGCGCGACCGGATCATCGAACCAGGTGTATTTCGACAGGTCATGGTGGCCACGCTTGGCGGCTCTTGAACGGGCACAAACAGCCGTCACCACAACTGCCTGGCCGCAGCGCCCGGCAATCATTCCGGCATGCGCTTCCAAAAGATCAAGCACACCGACGCCGACCGTTCCCAGCCCCGCGATACCAAGCCGCATTTGTTGTGTCATGAGATGAACCGAAGTTAGTTGAAGCGGCGCAGTTATGACTGCAAAGACGGTGCTTTTCAAGGAAGTGTCACGGGAATCGCAAAATATACGAACAGCATCGATTTGACTCTGGGGCAATGCGGCGTTTAGCCTTTTGAAACTGCCGCTGCGCAATACTAGGTAAGCGTCTGAACCACAAATTGTAAGAGTATGAAAATCATGGCGAATTCCCAAGACGCCGATAAAAGCCCATACAAGATGGCCGAGCCTGCAGAACTGGCCAGCAACATGACAAAGGTCATGGATGCCCTGGCGACTCTGGCACAACAGCTGGCGGATCAGCAAAACGCCGCGGAGAAAAAGCCGGATGGCCTGCAGCCGATCGAGCAGATCACCAGGACCCTGGGTGCCGTCGGCCAGGACTACATGAACAATCCGGAACGGTTCATGAATGCGCAGCTGCAGCTGTGGAACAATCATGCGCAATTGTGGCAAACGGCCTGGCAACGGTTTTTGGGCGAGGACGTCGCGCCGGTGGTAACGCCCGACCCGGGCGACCGGCGCTTCAGGGACGCCGACTGGCAGGAGAACCAGATTTTCGACTTCCTCAAACAGTCCTATCTGATTACCGCGCATTGGGCGCAGGATCTTGTCGAGGGCGCAGAAGACCTCGATGAGCACACAAAAAAGAAGGCAACGTTCTACGTCGAGCAGATCGCCAACGCCCTGTCACCGACGAATTTTGCATTGACCAACCCCGAAGTGCTCAAACTGACCATGGCCAGCAATGGCGCCAATCTCGTCGAAGGGCTGAAAAACCTGGCCGAAGACATTCGCGCCGGCAAAGGCAGCCTGAAGATCAGACAAACCGATTTCGATGCGTTCGCGGTTGGCGAAAACATGGCCATGACGCCGGGCAAGGTGGTCTATCAGAACGATCTCATCCAGCTGATCCAGTATGAGCCGACAACGCCCAAGGTCTATGCCAAGCCGCTGCTGATTGTGCCGCCGTGGATCAACAAATTCTATATTCTCGATCTCAATCCGAAAAAATCGTTCATCCGATGGGCCGTCGAACAGGGTCTTACAGTGTTTGTGATCTCCTGGGTCAACCCCGATGAGCGCCTGGCGGCCAAGACGTTTGCCGACTACATGCATGAAGGCATATTGAGCGCCACCGATGCCATCGAGCAGGCGACCGGCGAAAAATCAGTCAACGCGATCGGCTATTGCGTGGGCGGTACCCTGCTGGCATCAACCCTTGCCTATCTGGCCAAACACAAGGACAAGCGCATAAAGTCTGCGACGTTCTTTACGACCCAGGTCGATTTCGAGAAGGCCGGCGATTTGTTGGTTTTCGTCGATGAAGATCAGGTTGAAGATGTCGAAGAGGAAATGGCCAGCACCGGTTATCTGGAAGGCGCCAAGATGGCAACCGCCTTCAACCTGCTGCGCTCCAATGATCTGATCTGGTCCTACGTCGTCAACAACTACCTGAAGGGCAAGGACCCGATGCCGTTCGATCTGTTGTACTGGAACGGCGATTCGACGCGTATGCCGGCGGCAACGCATTCGTTCTACTTGCGCGAATGCTACCTCACCAACAACATGGGCAAAGGCAAGATGGTGCTGGACGGCACCAAAATCGACCCGACGAAAATCAAGGTGCCGGTCTACAATCTGGCTGCCCGCGAGGATCACATTGCACCATTGCCGTCGGTCTTCAAACTGGGCCAGATCTTCAAGGGTGAGACCAAGCTGGTGGTTGCCGGGTCCGGCCACATCGCCGGCGTGGTCAATCCGCCCGAAGCTGGAAAATACCAGTATTGGACAAACGATGAGGGCGCCGACACGCTCGACGATTGGCTTGCCGGCGCCACCGAGCATGCCGGTTCCTGGTGGCCGGACTGGGGCGAATGGATCGCCAAACAGTCAGGCAAAAAGATCGAGGCACGCAAACCGGGCGACGGCAAGCTGAAGGTAATTGAGGACGCGCCGGGATCATACGTAAAACAGCGATCCGACTGATCGGTCTCAGCGCAGACCTGCCCTTGTCACAAAGATGCTGAACGCGCTCGTGGTGCTGCGACGCGGCGGCACGCCCTGCCAGATCCATTTTACCACTTCTTCATCGCGCTGCTGTTCGTCCATCCCGATTTCAACCAGTTCGTGGAATTCCAGCTTTGCAGGGGCCTAGCGCGTGCGGGCCCGCGTACTCCACAGGTAGATGTAGGCGAGCAGTTCATAGAGAAAAGGCATGATCGTCTCCTGGTTGCGAAGCAGCTCCGGAGGATCACTTTCGACATATCACCAATGGACACATCGCCGGGATACTCCGGCGGCGGATCTTGGTGATGCGATGTTTCGGTAGGTTAGAGCCGCAGCCGACAATCGACCCGTTAACGCTACTTGATGCCGTTTGCCCGCTGAACGGCGCGCACGAAGGCAATAATCTTGGTCACGTCGTCCTGGTTGATTTCCTTGACGGCAGGCATATTGCCGAATTTCCAATGATGCTGGCGCGTGCCGATGGCAACAGCTGAATAAAACGCCGCATCTGGGTGGTGGTTCGGCTCATAATAAATATGAACCAGGGGCGGCCCCTTATCCGTGCCGCCGGCAGTGACGCCATGGCAACTTGCACAGTTGGCCTCAAACAGTTTTTGGCCGGCGGTCTGCGTCGCATCGAGCGAAGGCATGTTGACCTCAACCGCCTGACTGGCCGAGTCGGCGCTCGACTGCCACCACACGATACCAGCCACACTGATCGCAACCAGAGCGATGATGATGACGTTGGTCTTGCTCATTGGTGTCCTCCCGCCAGATCTTCCAGAATCGGGCAATCCGGCCGGTCGTCCCCTTTACAGGCAGTGACCAGGCTGGTGAGCGTCAATTTGAGCGAGTTGAGCTCGGCCAGCTTGCGGTTGATGTCGTCGATGCGGATTTGTGCGAGCGCCTTTACATCGGCGCTGGCACGGTCCTTGTCGTCATACAGTGACATCAGCTGGCGGCAATCATCCACCGAAAAGCCAAGACTGCGGGCGCGTTGCAGGAATGCCAGCTTGTGGACGCTTTCGGCTGAATAATCACGGTAGCCATTGGCCCGGCGGTCGGCCTTCATAATCCCGATGTCGTCGTAATAACGCACGGTCTTGACGGTGAGCCCGGACGCAGTTGCAGCCTGTTGGATATTCATCACGCTACTCCCGTTGGTTGATGCCCTTTATAAGGGTTCCAGTTACAGGAAGGTCAAGAGGTGGTTGATTGATGATCTAAAAGCAACGGCCGGCGGGCAGGCTAAAGGGGTTACGCTTTGTCCCAGGCGTATAGCGCCAGCAAATCATAGGCAAGCGTTGCCGCCGCCAGTCCGGTAATTCCCGAATGATCATAGGCCGGCGCCACTTCGACCACATCCATACCGACCAGATTGATGCCGGCAAGGCCGCGAATGATGGTCTGGGCCTGCCAGGGCGTCAGGCCGCCGATCACCGGTGTGCCGGTGCCTGGCGCATAGGCCGGGTCGAGACCGTCGATGTCAAAGGTGATGTAGGCCTTGTTGTCGCCGATGATGCGTTTGACTTGCTCAATGATGGCCTGCGGACCATTTTGATGGACAAACGGGGCATCGAGAATGTTCACACCGAGCGGATCGTCATTGATCGTGCGAATGCCGATCTGGACCGATGTTTCCGGCACGATGATGCCGTCCTTGACGGCCCGATAGAACATGGTGCCATGGTCGACACGGGTCGGATCGTCATCGGCCCAGGTGTCGGTATGTGCATCGAACTGGATCAGCGACAAGGGCCCGTGCCTGGCGGCATGGGCCTTGAGGATCGGGTAGGAGATGTAATGATCGCCGCCTAAAGTGAGCGCTGCAGCGCCGGCGTTGAGGATACCGGCAATGTGATCCTCGATCGCGCCGGGAATGCTCGCCGGCTTGCCATGATCAAAGTGGCAATCGCCATAGTCGACAACGGCGAGGCGATCGAATGGCTCATAGTCCCAATTGTAGGGCGGGCCCCAGGCAATATGGCTCGATTCTGCACGAATGTGTCTTGGACCGAACCTTGTACCCGGCCGGTTGGTGGTGGCGGTGTCGAACGGAATGCCGGTAACGGCGACATCCACTCCATTTAGATCGCGGGTGTATTTGCGGCGCATGAAGGAAACAGCGCCAGAATAGGTCGGCTCAAAGGTGCCGCCCTTCAGCTCATCGCGGGTAAACGCACTGTCGATATCGCCGAAATTGCCCATCACCTGACCTCCACAGACCCTAGGGGAACAAAGCAACCTGCTCGAGACCGCAGGTTTCATCGAGGCCAAACATCATATTGAAGTTCTGAATGGCCTGGCCGGCCGAGCCCTTGATCAGGTTATCAAGGGTCGAGATCAGCACCACCCTGCCCGGCACGCGGTCTTCGAAGACACCGAGCATCACATTGTTGGAGCCCCGCACAAACTGGGTTGACGGGATGACGCCGGCCGGCGCCATCGCGACAAAGGGTTCATCTGCATAGCGCTCGGCCAGCGCGTTTTTACAGTCCCCGGCCGTTTTACCTCCCGAAAGCCGGGCATAAGCCGTGATAAGCTCGCCCCGGCTCATCGGGATCAGATGCGGGGTAAAGTTGACGACAAGCTCCTGACCGGCGGCCAGCGACAATTCCTGTTCGATTTCAGGGGCGTGGCGATGTGTGCCGACAGCATAGGGTGCAAGTCCCTCACCTGTCTCGGAAAACAGGATATTCTGCTTCAACGCCCTGCCCGCACCGGTGACGCCTGATTTGGCGTCAATGATGAGGTCGGTCGCGTCGATCAGTCCCGATTTTACCAACGGCAACAACAGCATCAGTACGGCGGTCGGATAGCAGCCCGGACAGGCAACCAGCCGGCTGTTGCGGATGGCGTGCCGATAGTGCTCCGACAGTCCGTAAACCGCCTCGGCCTGCAATTCGGGTGCGATGTGCTCATTGCCGTAGGTCCGGGCATAAGTTTGCGCATCGCGCAGCCGGAAATCAGCCGACATGTCGATGACCTTGAGGTGACCGGGCAGCTCCTTGATCACCGCCTGACTTGTCGCATGAGGCAAACCGCAGAACACGGCATCGATCTTCGACCAGTCCGCTTCTTCATTCTTGATCAGATCCGGCAGGCCGAGCCCGGCCAGATGGGGGAACACGCCGGACATCGGTTTGCCGGCGTGGGAATTGGCGGTCAGATAGACGATTTCGATGTGCGGATGGCGTGCGCCAAGGCGTACAAGGTCGGAACCTGTATAGCCGGAGGCGCCAATTACAGCGATCTTCACCTTCTTGGTCATCGTCTGAAAGCCCTGTTGCTGGAAACGGCTGGGAACCTAAACCAAGTTCGCGACAAGCGGAAGCGCTGATTCTCAACAGACCCTAGCCCGCCTCTCCCCGCATAATTCGCATGAGCGGAAACTGAATGCGATTTCATCAACACGCTTAACTTATTGATATTATTATATTATCATGATCACAACAGTGTGCGTCGACTTTATTGGAACGCACACCTGCGAGCGCCTACATTTCCGGTATTCGATTGAGTGCATTCAGCCAGAGGCTCAGGTGGCCCCGCCACCTCCTCTCGTCTCCTCAAGAAACTCTGGCTGGCAGGCCCGGTGCATCCCAGCGCCGGGCCTCATTCAATGTCAGGCTGCGGCGGATACTTGTGTACGTGCCGGGAACCATGCCGTGAAGGTTGCACCAGTGCCGTCGCCGCCATCTACTTCGAGCCCGCCACCATGCTGTTCGAGGATACGGTGAACCGCCGGCAGGCCCAACCCGACACCGAAGGTTTTGGTGGTGAACAATGGTTCAAGTACCTTTTCCATCAATTCGGCCGAAATTCCCGGGCCATTGTCACGGACAGATATCTCGATACCGCGGCTTGACAGACGGGACGCAACGATGATTTTCGGGTTCTCGACCGGATTGTCGACCGGTTTGTCCGCCTTGCCGACCATCGCTTCGGACGCATTCGACAGCAGGTTTATGATCACCCGTTGCATGGTGTCAGCATCAAAATAAGCCGCAGTCCCGCCGAGCGCCTGGTGCAACTCAACGGCGACCTCTTCGGGCAGGCTGTCAATCTGCTCACGTACCATGTCCTCCAGCCATTTATCGACATGATGCTGCTCCAGTTGCGGCGCATGCATGCGGGTAAAGTCCAGCAGCTCGGTAATGATCTTGTCGCATCGCGCAACGCCGTGCTTGACCCGTTCAAGCGGCTTTTCGACACCGATATCGAGATCCTTGGTCTTTCGTTCGATGATGAAAGCCGACGTTCGCACCGCGCCCAGCGGATTGCGGATTTCGTGCGCAACTGTTGCCGTCAACTGGCCAATTTGCGCCAGCTTGCCCTTCTTGATGAGTTGATCCTGAGCCTCGTGCAATTCTTTCAGACGATCTTCAAGTGCAACGTTGAGATTGGCCAGTTCGCCATTCTTGTGGGACAACTGATCGGCCATTTCACTGGCCTTGGCTTCCGCCACCCGGCGAGCTTCGGCCAGGCTTTCAGCCTCCAGGCGCGCTTCGGCCTCGATCGCCTCGCGCTCCAGAGCACGTCCCGCCTCGGCGCGAACGGTAGAGACACGGTGTTGAACGTTCATCAAAATCATCGCCGCGCCGGCCAGCACGACAAAGACAAATACGCCAAGAATAGCGGACTGCTTGCGCAAGCCTGAAAGGAACGCGGCGGCGGGCACATCAAGCACGTAGGCGCCCATGACATCACCAATTTTCCACACCTGGGCGCCGGCCTGTATCGTGTTGTGGCAGGTCACACATCCTTCCTTGCCGGCCTTGACCGGCCGCACGGTTCGAAACGCTTCCTGCCCGCGCGCGCCGACAATATTCGTCCACGTCTTGGGTTCGGGTTGCAACGCCATGCTTGAGATAATTTTCTTGAGGTCGTCGCCCCTGGGTTCGATCTTGATTGCTTTTCCCGGGACACCAACCATCTCGACGTTGAGGATACGGCCATCCTTACGGCTCTTGTTGAACTTGTCGAACGCATGGGCCCGGAACGTGGCGGGAACCGGACTCGAACCGTCAGGCAGCTCCTTTCGGATGCCTGAATACATACTGACAAACGCACTGGTCAGCTCAATCACGGTCGATTTTTCTTCGACCTTGCGCGTCTTGTAGCTGTCAACATTATAGAAGTAATGGACAAAGCCGGTCGTCACGGCAACAACGCCGCATAACACAATCAATATTGGTTTGGTGAACCCACTCAGCCGCATTGCGTACCTCATGTACCTCAGGGAATGCATGAATTGTGCGCAACC
>JABDJG010000395.1 GCA_013002595.1 Hyphomicrobiales bacterium
TTGATATCGCCCTGTGCTTTCGGCCGCCCTAGCAGGTCATCTATGAGCACGTCGCCGGCAACCGTCTTCACTGCGAAACCTTCACTTGTAATGTCAGCGCCGCTGAACTTGGCGCGCAGCCGGCCGATGTCGCCGGTTCTTTCAAGATTGATATCGGCACTGAGACTGCCGGCCAGCTGCATCAGCAACAACGGTGCTACATCCCTGAGATTGGGGGCAGCGAGCTTCAACCTGCCGGTCGGCGGCCCGGCAGAAGGCAGACTGAGTTCGCCGTCAAGTCTCGCTGATCCCGAGGCGACGGACAAGTCGCGCAGGGCCCGTGTTCCGTCAGGTGCGGTCTCCAAAACCGCATGGGCCCTTACCGGCAGATCCTGCAGCTTGCCGGTGAATGTCAGGTCCCCTGCTGGTCGATCGGCGCTCAGCTTCACTTTTGCCTCAAGACGCGGCTCTGTGAAAGGCGTGCCCATGAGTGTGACGCCCTTTCCAATCGCCAAAAACTCCAGCTCGGGCGCGGCGCGAGCCCCTTTCAAGGTTGCGGTCAAGTTGGCGCTGCCAGTGGCATCGGCATGCAGACCGGACAAGTCAAGCAGATCTGCCTTCAGCGTCAAATCAAGCGAAGCCTCATCCACTCCACCTTGCAGTGCGGCAGAAAGCTTTTCGCCATTGACGCGCCAGTTCGACAGGGCTAACCGTCCGGTTTCGTTCTTGGCGATGCGACCAGCGAGACGCACATCGCCTTGCAGAAGACGGTCGAACAAGAGCCGCCCCGTCGACGGAGAACTCGTGGATGCATTAAAGCCGACATCGAATGTGCCGTTATGAGGTAATGCATGACCATCCAGCGCCATTTTTGCGCTGCCAATGGTCAATGTCGTATCTGAAAGACTCAAGCGACGTTCCTCGTCCGTCTTTGCCGAGAACCGGATTTGCGCCTGACCGGTCAATGCCTTGGGCAACAGATTGGATTTGCCCGCAGCAATTTCTGCAGAAATCTCGCCACCGGCGGTGAAATCCACCAGGCCAGGAGCAAACCCCGTGCCTTGCAGCTTGACTGAGAGGTTCGTTAGTTGCGCTGCGTCCGAGGTCAGGTCTTGGGCAGACCCGGACAACGTCCACTTTGGCGCCTGCAATGAACCTGTGATCAGCAGATCAGCATCCAGATCGCTCGCCGAAATGTCGCCAAGGCTTCCCTCAGTCCTCGACAGGACCAGGGAACGCTCATCATGAGAACGCAGTTCGACGGCAAGATTTGTTGTGGTACCAGACCAGTCGACCGGCCCACTTGCACGCAATTGCACAAGTTCGTTGCCCAATCGAATACGTTCCACACTGGCTTGCGACTTGCCAGGCTGAAACAGGACCGATCCCGTCAACTGCGTCGAGTCGTCAAAGAATGCAGCAATCTGTGGTGACAAGAACGGACCAACCTCGCCGTCGGCATTGATTGTGAGCCGCCTGCCATCCGCAACGGTACGAATTTCGGACGTGCCGCCAATAACATCGCGGTCATTGAGTTTGAGTGCGAACTGCCCGGCCCAATTTTCAATAGTCCCTTTCGCCGTCACACTGAGGTCCACCGCCGGTTCATCGTCGATGTTGAGCAGGTTGACCACCAGGCCGCTTGAACTCTCCTGCAGACGAAGATCGACATCGAGGTTGCGACTGAGCGGATCAAGCAGCAATTTCGCCAGTAATTGGCTGTCGCCCCCGTTGGTTCGGTCAGCCTGCAATTCAAGCTTCACTTCGGGCGGGGTCTGTTTGATCGACCCGGATCCCTCAATCTTGAAGGTGAATTCGTCATCCACGAGATGTTCGGATATCTCGAATTTCGATATTGTCACTTTCGCAATGTCTGCGTCCTGCAGGCCGGTCAGTTCAGCCGGCGTTTCCGCTTTGGCGTCTGACGATTCTGGCAGCCTTTGGATACCGATGCGATCGACGCTCAAGCTGTCAATTTTCAAGCTGCTCGACAAAAGTGAAAGCGGCTGCCAATCAAGGCTAAACTTTTCCATTACCAGCCAGACACCAGCACCGTCATGAATTTCTATGCGGCTTGCGGTAACGTCGCCGTCTATCGAGATTGCGACATCTTCAACGACAACGCGGCGTCCTTCGCTCGACAGGATATCCTGCAGCATACCTTCCACGAGGCCCTGGGCAGTTTGGTTTTGCGCTGCCACGAACGGCAGGGACAGCGCGCCGACCAGGGCCAGCGCTGCAATTCCCATCACTGTCAGTAGGCGGCGCATCAGAACGACTGTCCTATCCCAGCATAAATCGCAAAACTCGGATCGCCGGATCGCGGATCGAGTGGCACCGCCACATCAAGCCTTAGCGGCCCAACCGATGTGTAGTATCTAAGACCGACGCCGACGCCGACCTGAAAGTCATCAACGCCGCCGAATACGGTTTCGCTGGTAACAAGCCCGGCGTCCACAAAAGGTACGATACCGATTGTGTCGGTGACTCTCAGGCGCGCCTCCAGTGATCCTTCAATTCGCGACAGCCCTCCGGTCGCTCCAAAGCCCGTCACTCTGGGGCCCACATTAAGGTAGTCATAGCCGCGCACCGATCCACCGCCGCCGGCATAGAACCTTCGGTGCGCCGGGATTTCGACAAGGCTGGCGCCCGCGGTCGTGCCCGCAAGACCCCTTGCCGCGATAACATGTCTGGCCTCATCATCCAGCGCGAAGTAGTAGCGCAGCTCTGCATCTGCGGTGAAGAACAGCGATGTCGAACTGGTCTCAAGCTGCGGTTCGAGGCGCAGTTGGGCGAACAGGCCGCTAGTGGGATCGAGAACACTGTTGCGGGCATCGTATGTGACGATCCCCGGTAGAGCGACAAGCGTATAAAAATTGCGGCCGAAGGCGTCATCTATGCGCGCCCAATCGAACACGGCACCGCCGCTGATACGCAACTGATCGCTCAGTTCATGAACCAATCGGCTTTCAAAAACGATGCCCCTTCGATTGTATGGATCGGGATCTTCCTGAATAAGCGTTGCCTTCAGGTCCAGGCGATTGCGCGGATGCAGGAAACCCGGCACGCTGTACAGAACAGAGAACAACGCATCGTATTCATCAAGTTCGTTTGCCTCGATCAACCGTCCAATACTGGCATCGACGCGCACGGTCTCAGCTTCGCCAAAGAGATTCCGGTGAAGCCAGAACCCTTGAACGGTCAGCCCTTCAGTACTGTCGTACAGGGCACCAGCGCCGATGGTTCGCGGTTTGCGATCGGACACTTCGATGATGACCGGCACGTTGCCCTGGGCATCGATCTTGTCGCCCACCGTGACTGACGTGCTCGCCAGCGCATCGAGCTTTGCCAGGTTTCTGCGCGCCTGCTCCAGTGCTTCGGGACTATATGCTTCCCCCACGGGGACCTGAGCTTGGCGCTGCAGGAATTCGGGGGCTACTTTGGTCGTTCCGCGCACGCTAACCTGGCCCAGCCTGGCAGCGCGGCCCGACTCGACCTGCAAGGTCACATCAAGCCGACGCGTGGCATGATCGGCAACAACCTGCCGATCGGTAATTTTCGCAAATGGATGGCCCTCACGCTGCCATGCTCGGACAAGTTCAGCTTCCGCTTCGAGGATTGTGCGCGAGGACGCCCTGTTACCGGTCTTCAGTCCGGTCTTCTCAATGGCAGCCCGAACAATGGCTGTATCTGCGCCGTCCACCAGGACAGCGCCAAACCGGAATTCCGCCCCCGGTATCACAGTGATGGTCACAGGCACTTTCTTGGCGACAGGCTTGAGCGTATCGGTCACATCAATCTGCTCGAGCGGCCGGCCTGCGATGACAATTGATACGGTTGCACCGTAGAAAGCTTCTTCATACAAAAGACCGAGTAGATTTGCCCGATCATCGCGCGCCCGCGCAATCAGGCCGATCGTTCCTGACGGCGGTTGCGATTGCTTGCGGATAAGCAGCGAGGCATCGGAAAGCTTGTCCAGTAGCTTTCGATCGTCATTATCGGCTACCAGCGTTGCAGCGTAGGCGACAGGATCGATGATTTCAGCGTCGGATTCTTCGGCGCTGCCAAAGAACTTGAACCCAAACAATTCAAATGCGCTGACCCTCTCCGGTGCAGACATTGCGAACACACCAGCAAGCATCACGACCCGCACCAACCGAAACAACACTAACGACATACGAACATAGACTCTTTTCTAACACTCGGGAGTATAGAGCGAATACAGGCTGCAAGGTGGATATTCGCATTTGAAAACGAAAGTCAGCGCAATACCCATATTGGACGCCTTTGCACGTTTGCCGGCCCTTCAACAATACACCGTTGAACCACCGCCTCAAGCAAGTGCTGCAAGATGTTGCTGTCGCGGATACGACGCATGGTCCCGGCGGCGGCAATTCTCACCAGCAGGTCAGTGCTGTTAACTCAAGTGATCTATCCGCATTGTATCAGGATCCGGCTCTTCCTTTCCATCGTCTTGCGGCTCGCCGGTTTCTCCCAAGGGCTCCAGGTCATTCCGGGTCCACCAGTACCAGAACCCCTGTTCGCGCAGCCATGGCTCCAGACGATCAAGGCTGTTCCATTCGCGCCCGTGTCCGCGAGCGCTGTTGATCCGTGCCAGCATAGCATCAACATAGACCAGAACTCCCCAAGCATAGGGTTTGTTGTCCTGGTCACCAAAGCCACCGCCCTGCTGGCTCCGCGTGACCCGGTACACGATCGCGTATTCTCCCAGGCGGCCAGCCAGGCGAAGGTCAGCCAAGTCAGCTTGCGTTACCGCAAATTGCACGCCTAAAGCGACATCTTGATCCATGGTGTTGCATTTCCTTTCGAAATAGCATACACCATGCCGCATGATGTGGCTAGACTGCACACTTCATTCACTCGCCAACCGAGCAATACAGTACTCATCTGGAGCAAAATCACATGACCAAGAAACGAACTGCATCGAAAAAGCCGACGACATCGATCACGCCCTATTTGACGGTGCGTGGCGCGGCATCAGCCATCGAGTTTTACAAGTCGGCGTTTGGCGCAAAGGAAATTGCGCGCATCGATGTTCCTGAAACCGAATTTGTCCAACACGCCGAGCTAAAGCTGGCCGGTGCGACGATCTATTTGTGTGATGAGCTTCCCGAGTCAGGCATCCTGTCACCACTGTCGATCGGCGGTTCGGCGACCATGCTTGATTTGCGGGTCGAAGATGCCGACGACTTTTGGCTCAACGCGCTAACAGCTGGCGCAGTCGAAGTTCTCCCCCTGAACAATATGCCCTGGGGCGACCGCTCCGGCAAATTGGTCGATCCATTCGGTCACTATTGGTCTGTCTCCAGCAAGGCGGTGCAGTCGGAATGCGAAGCCGATCTGGCCAGTACAGTGCCGGCAAAGCACGTCGACGAAGAAGCCTATTCAGCCGCGGTTTGAACGAAACGCCGTTCAGCAATAGCACCTAAAGCCGCCGGCTTTGCCGGCGGTGTTATCTGTTCTCATATGATGTTAAACAAATGCAGTTAGATCATCCGCAGCGGCCAACAGGTGCTGCACGGTACACAGCAACCAATCCACAAGCTCGAGAGTTGACAACTGCATGACACCATTTGCGATCGCCGGCATACAAATGCATGTCGCAGCTCTGCATTCCAACGTGGATGCGATGCGGCATCGGCTGGACGTGCTCATGGCACGGTTTCCCTGGACACAGATGGTCTTGTTCAGCGAACTCTGCCAGTTCGGGCCGCTATCGAAATTTGCTCAGCCGCTGGAGTCCGAGGTTCTGGAGCTTTTTCGGGCGGATGCGCGGCGGCACAACATCTGGTTGATACCGGGGTCGATGTTCGAGAAACAACCGGACGGCCGGATCTTCAACACCTCAGTTGTGATAGATCCGTCTGGCGACATTGTTGCCTCTTATCGCAAAATGTTCCCGTTCCGGCCGTACGAAGCAGGCATATCGGCGGGGACGGAGTTCTGCATATTCGACGTTCCAAACGTCGGGCGATTTGGGCTTTCCATCTGCTATGATATCTGGTTTCCGGAAACCACCCGGCAACTGACGAGCCAAGGTGTCGAGGTGTTGTTGCATCCGGTGCTGACCGGCACAACCGACCGGGATGCCGAACTGGCCATTGCCCGGGCAACGGCTGCACAGTTCCAATGCTACGTTTTTGACGTGAATGGACTTGGCGCCGGCGGGGTCGGTCGATCGTGCGTTGTCGACCCGGCATCGATGGTTTTGCACCAGTCCGCCGGGCAAGAGGACATGTTCCCGATCGAGATCGACCTGGACCAGGTTCGGCGTCAACGCGAGACCGGAATGCGCGGCCTCGGGCAAGTTCTCAAAAGCTTCCGGGACCGGTCGGTTGATTTTCCTGTCTATAATCGCGATGCTACGTCAGAAGCATACCTGCATACCCTTGGGCCGCTGGAAATTCCCAAGCAAGCGTCGGCAGCCGGCCTGGATGTTTCGGATCCCCGGCAATCGGTAGCCGATGAAGACAGGTCGAAGAATTCCCGGGCGGGTGTTGTCGCACCACTAACGGGCAAAACAGCAAACGGCTGATACGTTTGGCATATTCCAATTGCCAAATATGGACCGGCACGAAGATGGTCGGCGATTGTTTGTTGAGTTTCAGGGGAGACGATCACCGTGCAATCCATGAGTGACTATTACAGCGCACTTCAACTGCGATCGGACCGTTGGAGTTCATTGCGCGACGCGACAGGCGCACTCGCACGCCAGCCCAAGGCGAAGGCAGCCAAGGCACTTCAAGGTCAAATCGAGGACCTGTTTGAATCATTGTCTTTGATAGAGTCTTATTGGGCCTTTCCCGGAAACACTGCCTTTGACCACCTGCGTCGCCAGTATGAGCATCGCAATTATGAAGATCTCGCATTTTCCGTAAGGCGTATTCAGCGGGCCCTGACCTCAGGTGCCTATCGTCGCAGAAGTATCCCGTTGGAAAGAGACGACACCGAGAGCGAAGAGCTCGAAGACGAGGCGATGCTTTCGCCGGAAGCACGTGCGCTTAGCAAGCCGTACTTTGAAGTGCTGTTCGTCGATGATGTCAATGAACATCAGGAGCGATGGCTGCGCAGTTCGATTCACCGCATGCGGCGAAGTGAAGATCCGTTCATTTACGAACCTCTGGTGGTTCACAGTCTGGAAGATGCACTGATCGGTATTCTGTTCAATCACAACATCCAGGCAATTGTCGCAAGACCTGGTTTGACACTTAGATCAAAGAATGAGCTGCCAATCCTGACCCGGTTTCTCTCGCGCGTCGGAAATGACGAAGAATTCGACCTGATGCTCCCGGAAAACTACGGACCCGAACTGTGCCGTCTGATTGCCAAGGTTAGACCGGAGCTTGATACGTACCTGATTACGGATCGCTCGGTGGAGGCGATCGCTGGCCTCGACCTCGGGCTCTGCAGGCGCGTTTTCTACAATCAGGAAGATTTCCTCGAGTTGCATCTCAACATCCTGCGCGGCGTTCAGGCCAGATTCAAGACGCCGTTTTTCACAGCTTTGAAGGATTACTCGAAACAGCCGACCGGCGTGTTTCACGCTCTGCCGATCAGCCGTGGCAAGTCGATCTCCCGTTCGCACTGGATCCAGGATATGGGCGCCTTCTATGGCCCCAACATTTTTCTTGCCGAGACATCTGCGACGTCGGGCGGTTTGGATAGCTTGCTCGAGCCACACGGACCGATCAAGGAAGCGCAGGAGCTTGCCGCCCGTGCATTCGGCTCCAAGCAGACGTTTTTTGCAACTAATGGTACATCAACGTGCAACAAGATCGTCGTGCAGGCACTGGTCCGACCGGGGGACATAGTTCTGGTCGACCGTGACTGCCACAAGTCGCATCACTACGGGATGGTGCTGGCCGGAGCCCAGGTGCTGTATCTGGACAGCTATCCACTGAATGAGTACTCGATGTACGGGGCAGTCCCGCTACGCGAGATCAAACATCAGCTGCTCAAGCTCAAGGCTGCCGGCAAGCTCCATCGCGTTCGCATGTTGCTGCTGACCAACTGCACATTTGACGGCATCGTCTACAATGTAGAGCGCGTTATGGAAGAATGTCTGGCTATCAAGCCCGACCTGGTCTTTCTTTGGGATGAGGCCTGGTTCGCATTTGCCAGATTTGGTCCGACATATCGCCAGCGCACAGGCATGAACGTTGCCGACATTTTGCGCGCCCGCTTCAAGACGTCCCACCACGCAGAAACATTTGCCCAACAGTCAAAGGCGCTCGAAAACGCCGACGAAGAGACCCTGCTTTCAACCAGATTGATCCCGCCTCCAACGGCCAGGGTGCGGGTCTACGCCACCCAATCGACACACAAGACGCTGACATCGCTGCGGCAGGGTTCGATGATCCATGTCAATGATCAGGATTTCAAAGGTGAAGTTGAGCAGGCGTTTCACGAAGCATATATGACCCACACTTCAACCTCGCCGAATTACCAGATCATTGCCAGCCTGGATGTTGGCCGGCGTCAGGTCGAGCTGGAAGGCTTTGAGTTCGTTCAGCGTCAGGTCGAGGCCGCGATGTCGATGCGCCGGGCCATCGCCACACACCCGCTACTTCAAAAGTACTTCAAGGTGCTGACTGCTGGCGACATGATCCCAGAGAACCACCGCGAAAGTGGCATCACCTCCTATTACGATCCGGAACAGGGTTGGAATGATATCTGGGAGTGCTGGGCGCGGGATGAGTTCGTGCTAGACGCAACCAGAGTTACACTTGCGGTCGGCGGCACAGGTTGGGACGGGGATACCTTCAAGACCAAGATCTTGATGGACAAATTCGGCATCCAGATCAACAAGACCTCTCGCAACACCGTCCTGTTCATGACCAACATCGGCACAACCAGATCGTCGGTCGCCTATCTCATTGAGGTTCTGGTCCAGATTGCACAGGAATTGGACGACTTGCTGGACGATGCGTCAAAGATGGAAAAACTGAGCTTCGAACGGCGAGTCAAGAATCTTGTCGAAGACCTGCCGCCATTGCCTGATTTCAGTAGTTTTCACGAGGCTTTCAGGTCTGACGGCCCGACATCTGAAGGTGACATCCGCGAAGCTTTCTTCCTCAGTTATAACGAGAACAACTGTGACTATTTGCAACTGGACGCTGTTGCGGCTGAGCTTGAAGCAAGCACAACGGAGCTGGTCTCCGCATCGTTCATAATACCTTACCCGCCAGGTTTTCCAATTCTCGTTCCCGGTCAGGTCATATCGAAAGAAATTCTCGAATTCATGCAGGCACTGGATGTGAGTGAAATACACGGATACCGGCCGGATCTTGGTTTGAGAATCTTCACCGGTGAGGCTCTCGCACGCCAGAACGCCAAACAAATCAAACACGCTGCGGAATGAACAAGGAGACAGGCATGCCAAAAAAAACCCTCAAGAACATCTCAGAGATCCGCAGGTATTTTCATCGCAACGAGGAGCCGATCTATTTTGTGTCCGCGACCAATTTCAATCTGCTGGGTCTCGATGAGTGGGCAAAGAATTTCAAGTACATTTGTTACATTGACTGTTACGACGGACGGCACCCCAATGTATTTTGCCCGTCTGAGGCACCGCACGCTGAATTCCAGTCGATCGAGGACATCAACAATTACCTGCTTCAGCACAAGGAGGTGATCGACCTGATCAAGTGGCGCGGCGGCAAGCCGAAATTCGTTTTCCTGATGTTCGATCAGGAAACAGAACGGCTCGTCAAGGACCTCGGTGGTGAGTTGTGGTTCCCCAAAGCGAAACTACGCACGAGGTGCGACAACAAGATCGAGACCGTGCGCATTGGCGACAAGGCCGGTGTGCCGTCGGTGCCGAACACGCTGAGCGAAGTCAAGGATTACGAGCATCTGCGAGCGGTTTGTGACAAGGCCGGTATCGGCCACGATCTCGTCCTGCAGTCGGCATTCGGCGATTCAGGCCATACGACATTCTTCATCAAGTCCGAAGCAGACTTCCGCAAGCATGAGCACGAGATCGTCGGCGAAGGTGAGATCAAGATCATGAAGCGTATTGATTGCCGGGGATCGGCAATTGAAGCCTGCGCAACGTCGCAGGGAACTATCGTCGGCCCGCTCATGACGGAACTTGTCGGCTTCAAGGAATTGACACCCTATCGCGGTGGCTGGTGCGGCAATGAAATCTTTGCAACCGCCTTTCCGCCAAAGACCCGCGAAACGGCACGCGAACTGACATTCAAGTTCGGTGAACAGTTGCGCAAGGAAGGTTATCGGGGCTACTTCGAGCTGGACTTCCTGATCGACAAGAAGACTGGCGATATCTGGCTCGGCGAACTCAATCCGCGCATAACCGGTGCATCATCAATGACCAATCATGCCGCTTTTGCCCATGCCGATGCGCCATTGTTCCTGTTTCATCTGCTCGAATTTTCAAAGAAGAAATTCACGCTGGATGTCGATGAGCTGAATGCCCGGTGGGCGGACCCCGACATGATCGACAGTTGGTCGCAAATGGTGATCAAACACACGGATGACAGCGTCGACATCGTCACGCAGGCGCCAGAATCCGGAATTTACAGGATGCTGGACGATGGCTCTGTTGTATACGACCGGTTCGACTATCACCGGCGGGCCGTCGAGAGCGAGAACGAGGCATTCTTCTTGCGGATTCTGAAACCTGGCGATTTTCGCTACGAAGGCGCCGATCTGGGTATCCTTGTGACACGGGGCCGTTCGATGACCTCTGGTTTTCAATTGAATGCGAGAGCCGGCAAGTGGATCGACGGCATAAAGGCTGGTTTTACTGCGCGGCCCCTGCCGACGGCTGAAGTGCTGGCCGAACCAGCCTTCAAGATGCTTTAGACGGCCTGACCAGGATGCTTTGGCGTGCGATTTCGGAAGACGACCCGGGTCCCAAATGGGCCCGGTTGTTCGGTGAATACTGGCCGGATTACAAGAGATGGTGGCTCCATCAAGGCGAGGAAGCCCGTCCCACTTATCTCGAAGGCCGCCAGGCGCTGGGCAAACACATGCCGGAGATGGTGCCGCTCTACGAGCAGCTTTGCGATTTGGCTGGCGGCGGCGACCAGGTCTCCAGATTCTTGAGTTTTTATTGTCCGCCGCCCTATCTGTCAGGTTGTTCGCAGGCAATCTGGCCTGGAGCCGAACCCGTCTTGGTTCGCAATTACGATTACAATCCCCAGGCATTCGACAGCCTGATCCTACGCACGAAATGGCAGGGACGTGCGGTCATGGGAACCAGCGATGGCCTTTGGGGGTTGGTTGATGGCACAAATGATGCCGGTCTTGCGGTGTCCCTGACGTTTGGTGGCCGTACGGTGGTCGGCGACGGCTTTGGCGTGCCGTTGATCTTGCGCTATGTCCTACAAACCTGTGAAACCGCGCAAGAGGCTGGCGAGGTGTTGGCGCGGATACCGTCGCATATGAGCTACAACGTGACCGTGCTTGACGCCAAGCGCAACTTCCTGACTGCCATGTTGGCGCCTGACAGGCCGGCCGTCTTGAGCCGCACGTCAGTTGCGACCAATCATCAGGAAACTGTCGAGTGGGTCAGTCACGCCAGGTTTACCGCGACGGTCGAGCGAGAGCGGTTCTTGTTGCAGAGATTGACGCTGCACGTTGATCCGCTCGAAAAGTTCATCGGCGCATTTCTGAAACCACCATTGTACTCAACGGCCTATTCGCAAGGCTTTGGCACCCTTTACACTGCCGTTTATCATCCAAGACAACGCACCATGGAAATCCGATGGCCGCGCGTTGTCTGGCCATTCTCGCTGGATCAGTTCACCGAAGGGCGCAGGACCGCACACTTGCCCGAGGCGATTACTGCGACCTATTGAGGCTTGGATTTGCAAGAAAGGGCGCCGCAGGCATTATCAGAGAAACTCGAACCTGACTGCAAAATCCCTGCGACAGGTCAGCTGCTCTCCACCAATACCGTGCCTTGACATTCAGCGTTCAACTCCACGCACTCGAGCTTTCTGGTGGGTCTGTTTTTTGACGAGACTGGCGATCGGTTATCACCAACACATGCAACGAAATACGGGCGACGATACCGCTACTACATCTCGCATCGGTTGATGCAGGCGGTGCGCGACAAGAGCACGATCGGGTTAGATTGAAACAATCTAACCCGTGAATCGTCCTCTATCATATTGATGACGATCAGGTTTATCGATTTTGATTGTTTCAATCAAAAACCATCCTGATCTAGGGTGATGGTTGGCGGATTCCGGCCTTGAAATCGGGAACTTGGTTGTTGAAAGAGTGATTAAACTGCTCAGCAATGATCGCCAAGTGCTTGATTTGTTTCCACAAACCCGCACATTAACTGATCAACTGAGTTCAGCACTCGAACATGCCAAAGGTTGCTGCGACACCCTTGGTTCAACCGACAAGTCCGGCAAGTGCGATCTGCTGCAAACGATTATCCAGCGAATCGGCATCGCTCCAGGTCAGGTACAAATCGAAACTGATAACAGGCGCCGTGTCGGTCTGTTGACCGGGGAATCAGTTGCGCATCGAACAGCGGCGACCATGCTTTCGGGCCCTCTCAGAATTCGCAAGCGCGGCGTAGAGTCCAGGTTGATAATCAATGACGATAATGCCCTCGGCGGCAAAGACTCGATGCTCATCGAGACCATCGCCAGGGGCCATTCATGGTTTGAAGAAATCGCCTCCAGCAAATCTGAAAACGTCCGCGAGATCGACAAACGAGAACGCATCGACGAAGGTGATGTCAGCAGAATGATGAGCTTTGCATTCCTCGCGCCGGACATAGTCGAAGCCATCGTTGATGGCAGACACCCTGTGGAGCCTACCGCTGAACAATTGAAGCAATCGGGAAGCAAGCCCCTGCCCTGGCCGGACCGGCGACGCTACCTGGGGTTTCCTGCTTTAAAATCCCACTCGATTGGACGCCCAGCCCCGCGATAGTTTGGTGCTCGGTTCGCAGAAAAATGAGTGGTGGTGGGCCCAGTCTGGAGCGAACCCGTCTCCCCTGCCCTTCCCTGACAAACGGAAAAATACAGGGAAATTTTGCTGATTTGGGACAATTCCTGCAAATCTGAATAGAGAATCCCCGTTAATTCAATGAGTTGCAGCGCGAATTCCCTAAGAATCGAAACAGGGAAATCTGACTTCGTAACAGGGAAATTTCTGCGCAGAACAGGGAAGCCAAATTTCCAATCAGGGATTTCAAATCTAAGCCAAATTTGGCCTCCTACTCACCCGATAATGGACTCCAATGGCCCGACATTCGCACAACGGGAAATACCAAGGCCCCGGAGGCGGATCCGGGGCCTTGATGAAGAGCGCCCAATCTGTGTGAGAGGGGATTCCGCGATCGGGCGCTCACGAGGTTTGTTTGGGTCGGCAAAATCCTTAGACTGTGCAACGCACTTTTGGCCAACTGTCATAAGGCGGGGGCCTTGACGGCTATTCTTTCAGGGCCACCACCGACACCGAGCGGAACGAAAGCACTTGGCCTTTGGCATCGCTTGCGACGTACCACATGCCGCGTTTGGAAACGGAACCGCACTTCACCTTGCCCTTGGTCCACTTCCGCCACGCGACACACAGACGGCTGCCTTTGACAAACCATTTGCCCCGGTCTTGCCGGCCGAATGCCTGACCCACCAGCTTGCCGCCGCGATGGGCGGAGAACAGAACCTTGTAGCCCCTGACCCGTGCCTCGTAGTGGCCGGGAAACAGGTTCTTTATGGACTTTGCACCTAGGCGAAGCGTATCCGCCTGAGCGGGCATGGAAATCAGGGCCAGGAAGGCCAATATGGAAGTAAATGATCTCAACAACGGCATTTCATCCCCTTTTCAGCATTGGCGCGGGTTAACTGATCGCCCCCGCACGTTTTGAATCCTTGCGACAATCGTCTTCAACTCATCTTTTTCGGTTGCCCGAACACTCTACATGGGGAGGCCCGGCTCATCGTGCTGTAGCGAAAATTTTTGAATTAAAGACATTTCTTTTGAACTGCCGCCAATTTGATGGCATCAGATTTAATTTGAAACTCTGTCCGGTAAGACAGGTCGCCATTCCGGAAAAGGAGGTCCTGTGGCTGAAACACCTAAAGTCCGCAACACCGTCGCAAGACAGATCTTCCAGGAGTTGAGCGAGGCCGGCATCGCCGCCGAGCCTTTGCTCAAGGA